>SYJG01000340.1 GCA_005798445.1 Planctomyces sp. | reverse complement strand
TCAACGCGGTGGACTACAGCGGCTACCCCGACGGCCGTCCGGAGTTCATCAAACAGTTCGCCGAGTTGGCTCGGCTGGCCACGAAGGCGGGAGTCGAACGCACCGGACGCTTCGTCGTTCACTCGCCGCTGATCTCGCTGAGCAAGGCGGACATCATCCGCCGTGGCGTTGCGTTGGAGGTCGATTACGGCCTCACAACCAGTTGCTACGACCCCGACGCGACCGGGCGGCCGTGTGGACACTGCGACTCGTGCCAACTCCGGTTGAAGGGCTTTGCCGAGGCAGGACTCGTCGATCCACTGAGGTATCAGAGCTGACTTGTAACCCGAAGCGTCAGCGAGGGCGGGCGCTCCAAGCGACTTCAATTCCACGGTCACCGAAGCGTTCGCCCTCGCTAACGCTTCGGGTTACGAGTTTTCATGCCACTCGCCGCGCGACGCACGAAACTGATGCTGCTGGTGCCGACGCTCGACCAGTCGGGGGCCGAGAAGCAATTGACGCTGCTCGCGACTCAGCTGCCGCGTGACGAGTTCGACGTGCATGTCGTCGCGTTGACTCGCGGCGGAGCGTTCGCTGACGAACTGACTCAGCAGGGCGCGCGGCTGACGGTGCTTGGCAAGCGTTGGAAGTTCGATCCAGTGGCGATGTGGCGATTGCGGCGGCTGATCAAGGCTGAGCAGCCCGACATCGTTCACACATGGTTGTTCACAGCGAACGCCTACGGTCGGCTGATGGTTGGACGTCGCATGAAGACGCGGCCGAAGCTGATCGTGTCGGAACGCTGCGTTGATGTCTGGAAGGCGGGCTGGCAACTTTGGCTCGACCAAAAACTAATCGGTCGAACGGATCGGTTGATCGGAAACTCGATTGCCGTCGCCGACTTCTACAAGTCGATCGGCTATCCGACTGATCGGATTACCGTCATACCGAACGGCATCGACGTTCCGGAGCCAACTCCGTTCGACCGCGACGCGCTTCTGGCCGAACTCGAAATCCCGCGCGGCGTTCCCGTGATCGGCTTCGTCGGACGGATGGCTAGGCAAAAGCGAGTTGATGATCTGGTCTTCGCGATGGCGTTGGTAGCGATCCTGCGGCCTGATGCTCACATGTTGCTTGTCGGCGACGGCCCGGAGCGGGACAAGCTGATGAAGTTCGCTCGCGACATCAACATCGACAGCCACACGCGGTTCACCGGTCATCGAGCCGACGCCGCGAAGCTGCTCCGCATCATGGACCTGTTCTGGATCGCCAGTGATTTCGAGGGGCAATCGAACTCGATCATGGAGGCGATGGCTGCCGGACTACCGGTGATCGCGACTGACATCCCGCCGAATCGCGAGTTGGTCGTCGATGGCGAGACCGGCTTTTTGGTCCGCGTCGGTGACCGAGCGGGATTCCAACAATTCGCCGATCGGATCTTGGCCGATCTGGAGTTGGCTCGACGACTCGGAGACGCCGGCCGCGAACGGATGCGAGAGCACTTCAGCATCGAGAACATGGTCGCGGCGCACGCGCGGCTGTATCGAGAAGTGCTAGGACAATGAGCAACGTAGGGTGGGTCGAGTCATCGATACCCACCAGCTTTTCGACGGTTCATGGTGGGTCTCGATGACTCGACCCACCCTACGGCGACGCCAGCACATCCTCGATGACATGGCCATGCACGTCGGTGATGCGGCGGTCGATGCCGTTTTGGCGAACGGTCAGCTTCGTGTGGTCGATCCCCATCAGGTGCAACACCGTCGCGTGCAGGTCGTAGCTCCAGGTTTCGTCTTTCGCGGTTTTGTACGCGAACTCGTCGCTCTCGCCGTGAGTTGCTCCCGCCTTGATGCCGACTCCGGCGAGCCAGGTCACGAACGTGCCGCCGTTGTGATCGCGGCCGGTTGCGCCTTGAGTGAACGGCATCCGGCCGAACTCGGACGTCCAAATCACGAGCGTGTCCTCGAACAGACCGCGCTGCTTGAGGTCGCGGATCAGCGCGGTGATCGGTTGATCGACTTGGCCGGCGATGGACGGCAACTCCTTGTCGATGTTCGTGTGGTTGTCCCAGTTGCCAGAGGCTCCCCCTGCGCCACTCCAGAGTTGGACGAATCGCACGCCGCGTTCGATGAGCCGTCGCGCGGTCAGGCAACTCTTGGCGAAGTCGGCCGTCGGTGCCGTGGCCGTCCCGTAAGCCTTGTGCGTCTCTTCGGACTCCATCGCGAGATCGAGCGCCTCCGGCGCGGCGAGCTGCATCTTCGCAGCGAGTTCGTAGCTCGCGATGCGAGCGTCCAGCCGCGAGTCTCCCGGCCGAGTCTTCTGATGCTCGCGATTGAGTTCTTCGAGCACTCGGAGTCCGGCAACTTCGCTGTCGTGTGTGATGAACGATGCCGACTTCGGCGCGAACAAGTCGTTGATCGGTGTCGGTGCGTTGGCCTTGATGATTGTCCCTTGGAATTCCATCGGCAGGAATGCGGAGGAAAAATTCCCGGTGTTGTTGTACGGCAGTCCGCGAGCGTCCGGCAGCACGACGAACATCGGCAAATTGTCGGTCAGCCGGCCGAGGCCGTAGGACATCCACGCGCCGAGACACGGAAATCCCGGCTGCGTGAAGCCGGTGTTCTGCATGTAGCTGGCCGGGCCGTGGACGTTGGTCTTCGTGGTCATCGCCATCAGAAAGGCCAGCTCATCGACGATCGTCGCCATCTGCGGAAAAACACTCGTGACCCAGCGGCCGGATTCGCCGTGCTGCTTCCACTCGAACGGCGATTTCATCACCGCACCAGGGACGCTGGTCGCCGCCGCCTTCAGGCCGAAGTCCACCTTCTCGCCGTGCTTTTTGATGAGCTCCGGCTTGTAGTCGAACGTGTCCATCGGACTCGCGCCGCCATTCATGAAGAGCTGAATGACTCGCTTGACCTTGGCCTTGTGATGCAGCCCGCCGTTGAACTCCGGCTTGGGCGTTGGCCGAATGTTTCGCGGTGACGATTCGTCCGCAGCCAGCAGACTGGAGAGCGCGAGTGCTCCGAAACCGCCGCCGGTCGTCGCAAGAAACTCGCGGCGTGACGTGCTCAGCAATTCGTGGCGAATCGGCAACATGCCGAACAAAGTAGCCGTCACCGCTCCGCGTGACGAGCCGAAGAAGGGTGAACTCCGAAAGTTTTTTGCGCCGACGATTCCTGCCGGCCAACTCGGTTGTCAGAATGCCTCGGCCTTCCCCAAGGGCCAAGGGAGATGACTCGATGAAATGGTATTCGGTTCTCGTTGGTGGACTCAGTTTGTTGTCGGCTTCGATGTCGTTCGGGCAATCGAGTGTGCCGCATGGTCCGAAGTGTCCCTGCGGTGCAGACCACTCGCTGCGATTCGCTTCGCCGGAAGCGAGGTTCTTTTCGCCGACAATCCGTGGACAGACGCCGATCAGCGTCGATCCGTATTTTTCGACATCGCGCAACGTGCGTACGCCGGTCACGACACATTCGGTCGCGCGCGTCGAGCACTTCGAGCCGACACCTGTGCGAGCCGTTGCGGGTTGTGCTCCGCTGCAAATTCGCTTGCCGGAGGGGTTACTCAACCAACTGTTGACCGATGAGCGTTCGGAAATCGCCCCTGTGCGAGACGTCATCGCGAAGGCGGATGTGACTGGCCGGCAAATGACCTCGACGCGAGTCGTCGTTGATCTCAAGCCGAGTTCCGATGACGCTGAACTGCACCTCGTGCTGACCGGAGCCGTTCACAGCACCACGATTGGCCGGACGTCGCAGGCGGCGGTGAGCACGCTCGGCCGCCATGACGTGCTGGCGGTGAAGCCGGTGATGTTCGACGGCTATCAAATCACGACCAAGCGGCCGCAGGTGTGGGTCGATGTCCACAACGAACACGTCGATGCGACGACCGCGTTCGACGGGACGCTGTTCGGCGGGATGGCTCGCAGCACGGCGCTCAAGACGGCGAACAAGCAGAAGAAACAGGTCGATGCCGAAACCGCCGAGCATCTCGCGGCTCAACTCGGTCCGCAGTTCAATCGCGATGCCGATCGGCAGCTCGCGCAGTTCAATCGCGAATGGCGAGACGGCATGCGGTCGCAATTCGGCGATCTTTGGCCGCAACGCCTGACCGCCCGCTCGACCGATTCGGAACTGGTGCTGTCCGCCGCATGGGCGGATGCGCCGGAAATGAACTGGCAAGAGGTCGGCAAAACAAATTCGTCGAATCAGCAAGTCTCCAATAGCGATGCCGTCACGGTCTGGCTGCACGAGTCGGTCGTGAATGCGTGGCTGCGAAAGCTCGATCTGGCCGGCAAGACGATGACAGAATCGCAACTGCGCGAGACTTTGGAATCGTTCGTCGCAAAGCTCGGCGGTCGCGTGCTGCCGCGCGACAAGAAACTCGCGGCGCAGCCTCTGCCGGGGACCGCTCCGCTGATTCGGCTTGGCGACAAAGACCCCGTGCGAGTCACGATTGCTGACGGCGAGTTGCGGTTGATCGTCCTGGCTGGCATCGAAGTCGCCGGTCAAACGGTGCTGGCTCAGGACGAAATCACATTGCCGTGGTCGTCGAAGCTGGAACGTGGTGAGTGGCGACTCACTCCTGGCAAATTGGAATTCGCGAAGGCTGACACCGGCGTGTCGCTGGTCGGCATGGTCGAGACGATGGCGCGCACTCAGTTGGCAGCCGCGATCCCGGAGATCACTTTTCCCGAGGCGTTCCCGCTGCCGAGGATTTCACCGAATCAACGATTGTCGGAATTGCGACTCGCCAGCTCGGATGCCTCGTCCGGCTGGCTGACGCTTTCGCTGGCGATCGGTGCGGCGGCTCAGCCCGTTCGCGAGCCGCAACTTCGTCAGCCGGTGCCGGAAGAATATGTGCCGGTCGAGCAGATTCGATCCGAGCCAGTGCCGGTTTCGCCGCCGAGACTGCGTGCTCCAATCGACTTCGAGTCGCGCCGCGACCGCAGCTTTTTCCGGTAAGCGAGGTATTGCGGCGGATGCATCGCCTTTCTCCCTCTCTCTTTGGGAGAGGGTTGGGGTGAGGGAGCCGATCAGTATTGAAACTTTCAATGCCCCATGAATCCCTCATCCGGCCTTCGGCCACCTTCTCCCAAGGGGAGAAGGGGCGTGATGGGAGCAACTCTCGCATCAACGGCCGACGTCTTCCGGGACGTGCTGCAACCATTCCAGCAGCACGCGACCGACTTTGACGAGGCTTGCGCCGCTGCACTGACTCGGCGTGTCTTTCGTCGTGTGCCAAGCGGGATAGTCAAAGTCGATCAGATCCACTGTGGGGATTCGGGCGATCACGTTGAGCGAAATGTGGTCGTCGTTGATCTCTTGTTTCATCGGCAGCGGGACGAACTCGGTGATTCCGAGTCTCTTAGCGGTGTCGAACAGGCTGCGATTCACTTTGGGGGCGTACTTCAGACTATTCGATTCACGCCGAATGGTGAGCTTCTTGTCGCCGATCATGTCCACAAGTACTCCGCAGAGATACCGATACTGTGGCGGCCGGTCTCGATATTGCTCCGAAAAATACTCGCTCCCCAAAAAATACTTGCCGCCATCACGTTGAAAGATGAATTCTTCGCCGTCAAAAAACACCATGTCCACGCCGTACGTTGTCTTCAGCGTGGGGATCATGTGTGCCATTTCCATGTAGAGAGCCACGCCGCTTGCCCCATCGTTTGCGCCGAGGAAAATGCCTTGTGGATTCGACTTGTCGCGATCGGGAAACGGCCGCGTGTCGTAGTGGCAACACAGCAGCACTCGCTCTTTCGCCTGCGGGTGCCACGACACGATCACATTCTTCATCCGCACCGGAGTTCCTTTTTGTGGATGCGGCGTGTCAAACTCCTGCAAGCTGACTTGACCACCCAGCTTCGTGAAGTGGGTGTCGAGCAACTCCTGTTGCTTCGTCATGCCGACTGAAGCACTCGGACGCGGTCCCAACTTGCAGATGTCTTCGAGGTACCCGAACGCACGTTGCGGATCGAGACTGATGGCGGGCTTGTCGTCAGCCGATGCGAGTCGGGTGACGAGAAACATGAGCACTGCGAGAACACACGGGAATGATTTTGGTGTCATGCGGGCGATTCTGGCGGACTGAGTTTCGACGGGTCAATTGGTACGATGCGTCCTCCCGCATGATTCAGAGGAACCAGCCATGTCGATTCGGCAGACCAGACGCGAGTTTCTGACGGCGAGCGCCGTCGCAGTTGGCGGTGTGATTCTTCCTTGCGGCATCGCACAAGCCGCCACCCCGAAGATCGAGGTGCTGGAACGGCGGGTCATCAGTTGGAAGCCGCCGCTGTATCACGGGTGGCCGACGTTGGCTCGGCGGAAGAATGGGGAGTTGCTGCTGGTGTTCTCCGGCGGACGTGAGAAGCACGTCTGTCCGTTTGGTCGCGTCGAGATGATGCGGTCGCACGATGACGGCAAGTCGTGGGGTTGGCCACAGGTGTTGATTGATGGGCCGATTGATGATCGTGACGCGGGCGTCGTGGAGACGGCGAAGGGTTCGCTTCTGGTGACGACGTTCACGTCACTGGCTTACGAAGCCGAGATGCAGAGGATGGAAAAGAAGTCCCTGCCTCCCGGCAAAGAAAAACTGGAACACGACCTGTTGCTGTTGGAGTGGCGTGCGGCTCATGGCCGCATCACGGCGGAGCAACGGCAGAAGGAAGTCGGAACCTGGATGATCCGTTCGACCGACGGTGGCGTAACATGGTCGGCGCGGTACGCGGTGCCGCTCAACAGTCCGCATGGGCCGACAGTGCTGCGCGATGGGCGGCTGATTTACGCGGGCAAAGCGTTGTGGAAGGATGACCGCATCGGCGTGTGCGAATCGAAGGACGATGGCGTGACGTGGGAGTGGTTGGCGACGATCCCCGCTCGGCCAGGTGACGATCCGATGAAAAATTATCACGAACTGCACGCGGTCGAAGCATCGGATGGCACGTTGCTCGGGCACATTCGCAATCACAACTCGCCAAATGAGCGCGAGACTCTGCAATCGGAATCGACGGATGGCGGACGAACTTGGTCGGTGCCGCATTCGATCGGTGTGTGGGGCTTGCCTTCTCATTTGCTGCGGCTGCGTGATGGTCGCCTGCTGATGAGCTATGGTCATCGACGCAAGCCGTTCGGAAATCTTGCACGCGTCAGTGACGACAACGGTCGCCGTTGGAGCGAGCCGCTGACGATCAGCGACGACGCGATCTCTGGCGACATGGGATATCCCTCGACGGTGGAGTGCGATGACGGCACGCTCGTGACGGTGTGGTACGAGTTGCTGGCGGGTTCGCCGAATGCGCAGTTGCGTCAAGCACGCTGGCGAATGGTGTGAGGAAATCCCAATTTCCAAAACCCAATGTCCAAGGAAATCCCAAGGATCAAATTTCAAATCCCAAACTTGCAGTACGATGTGCGGCATTCATTGAGGATCGTTGGGAATTCGCACGCGTCGCAGACACGTTTTTGGTTCTTAGGATTTTGGATTTGGTCATTCCTTAGACATTGGGTTTTGGAGCTTGGGATTTTTTCTCCGGCAACATTTGCCGTGAACTTGGCGTTTTTGCGAATCTGAAAAAAACTCGTCAGAAAGTGGAACAAGACCCGTTGACCCTCTTCGTGAGGATGTCATAGGTTCCCGCCCACATCTCTCCGGCACGGGCTTCCGGCTCGCGCCACGGTTTCTTGTCGATCAATTCCCTTCCTGTCCTGTCCCCACTGTACCTCTCCCACCCGCGGCGACTCGCCGGCATCACGCACACCCTGAGACTGTCTTCGTTGACCGTCGATGCCCAAGCGTCGCTGATCTCTCCCGCCAGTTGGTTTCAAGGAGGAACTTACTTTGCGTAAGGCACTCGGACTTCTCGCCTGGACGTCGTTGGCCGCATCCGGCCTGTGGGCCACTCTTCCCGGAGGGACCACGCGACCCGTGTCGGCTGATCAGCCGACGTCCACGTCTCCCGTTGCGGAGCGTGGCTCGTCGCTGGGCCGCATCAATCCGTTCTCTCGGTCGCGATCGAACAAATCGACGACCGGCAAGGAGAGCGACGCCGCGTATCGCCAGGAGGCTGAAAAGCTACTCAAGGAAGCCCAAGCGTTGGCGCTTCGAGGCAATATCGCCGGTGCTCGCCAATTGGCCGAGCGGGCGCAGTCGTTCCCGGTCGAATGGGGTCCAAAGGATCGTTCGCCGGAAAAGTTCATTGAGCAATTAGACGCCAGCATCATGAACCGTGCACCAGTGACGGCGACGGTGACAAAGCCAAGCGTGAAACCAAGCACCAAACCAGGCGCGTCCTCGAAAGCTGCCTCCGCGGCTTCCACACGCAAGTCGACCGCCAGTGGCCCAACCAATCTGGAAGATGTCGTCTCAAAGCCGTCCAAGCCTCAGCCGACACAATCTCCGATTGAAAACGCCATCAACGACGAGCAGATCAAACAAGTCAAACAGGAACAAGAAATCGACGAGCCGAATGCCGAGGCATCTGCTCCGAAATCGAAACGTCCGGCTGTTCCAAGTTCTGCCGATAAAGTTGCGATGGTCAAGTCGTTGATGCAACAAGCTCGCCGAGACCTCGTGAACGGAGACATTGCGGAGGCTCGTGACAAAGTTGAAAAAGCCGCTGAGATCGACGTGGCCTATTCCGTCTTCGATGAACGTCCGGATCACCTCCTGGAGGAAATCGACCGACAAGCCAATAACATTGGTGAAGGCGCGCCGCGCACTCAGAGCCTCGCACAGACTCAAGAATCGGCCGCGCCGACCAAGCCCGCCGCGACCAAATCGTCGTTCACGGACCCAGAGTTTGATGACGAAGAACCGCTGCCGGTGAAAAAGTCCGTAGCGGTGACGACGAAGAAACCGGCTGCCTCGCCCTTCGCCGAGGAAAGTTCCACGGATGAGGACTTTCCCGAACCGAAGCAACCCGCCGCGACGGCGGAATTGCCGCCCATCAACAACGACAAGGAAATGGCCCAGCACTTGTTGAAACAGGCTCAGATCGCCGCTACCAACGGAGACTTGGAGCAAGCGCGATCGCTGGCGCTGGAAGCCAAAGAGCTGGATGTCACATACAGCTTGTTCGACTTGCGTCCGGAACAAGTGTTGGCTCAAGTCGATCGCGCGTCGAATAACGTGACGATCACGAAGGGAAACTTGAAGGCGAAGTCTGCTGCGAAAGAGTTGTCAGACTCCGTAGCGCCAACCAAGAAGCAGCCGTCAAGCTTGGTCGAATCTCCTCTTGATGAAGAGGACGTGCCAACGACGAAGTCATCGTTTGCTGACAACGCCAAGACAGCCGCCAACTCGGCAAAGAACCAAGCGACAGGGACGATCCGTCGCGAGGCCACCCCGTTAAAATCACTCGAAGAGGAGATTGCCGAAGAGTCCGCTCAAGGAGCAGCTCGCATCGCTGCGGCCGGCAAGGGCATCTCGAATCTTGCCAACAAAGCCAAAGAGGCCGACGACCAATCCACGGCAAAGGTTCGCCAACAAGCGATGATGGCACTCCAGCAAGCTCGCCAAGAATTGCAGGCGGGGCGGATTGAGGCCGCTCGTCAGAAGGTGCTCGCCGCACAAAAGCTCAATACCACTTTCGGACTGTGGGATGATCGACCCGAAGCGCTGCTGGAAGAGATCAACCGCATTGCCGCATCCCAGAAGCCGGCTGCGGAAAGGAAATCGGAGCCCAGCGACTCGAAGGTCCAAGCCTTGGCCTTGTTGAAGCAAGCTCGTGCCGATCTGGCAGCGGGCCGAGTCTCGGAGGCTCAGGAAAAAGCCACCCAGGCCTCTGGAATGAATGTCGCTTTCGACATGTTTGACGATCGCCCGGAATCCGTACTCGCGGCGATTCAGCGAGCAACTCGCAACACGGACAAGGCGGCGGTGCCTCCCGACGCGGAATCGGAATTGTCTTCGAATCCTTCGACGAACGTCGCGAACAAATCCAAATTCGACGTACTGCCGGTTCCGGCTGCCGAAGAGGACTCGGAACCGAGCAATGTTGCCGTGATTCATCCGGAAGGGCCGTCCGCCGAGCAACTCTTCCGCGAAGGACAGATTCATTTGCAAAGCGGGAACAGGGCTGCCGCGCATCAAGCGTTCGTCCGAGCCTATCAGTCCGGCCAAAAACTCGACGGCCGACACAGCCAGCAATTGCAAGAGTATCTGCGAGAGCTGAGTCCGCGCCGCAAGCCGATTCAACTGACGAGCGGTCAGGCGGGGCAACTGGCCGATGGCGACACCACGGACGAAAGCGCCGAACCACGCCCGCTCGATCCACAACGTCCAATCGACATCGCGGCCGAGCGGCAAAAGGTGCAAGTTGACCGGCTTCGCAGCGAAGTGCTCAACGCCGTCTTCCGCGCCGACCGACTGCGTGAAAGAGACCCGGCCAAGGCCATCGAAATTCTCGACCAGGCATTGGCCAACGTCGAAAGCGCTCCGCTCGAGAAACAGGTCACGGCTTCGCTGGCCACGACACTCCGAAAGACACGCACCGAGATCGAGAGCTTCCAGAAACAGATGGAGCCCAATCTCGTGCAGTCCAAGCGCAATGACGAGGTCAAAGAGGCCATCGACCGAGGTCGCATCACGAAGGTGCGCGTCGAGCGCGAGTTCGCCAACCTCGTCAAGGAATACAACGATCTGATGGATCAGAAGCGGTACTCCGAGGCCGAAATCCTCGCCAAGCAAGCGAAGGAACTCGCTCCGGACAATCCGGTTTCGGAGACACTGATCTTGAAATCGGTCCTCGCCCGCCGCGTCGATAGCAATGAGAAGTTGAAAGATTCGAAAGAGCGGGGCTTCTGGGGCGCGCTCGACAGTGTCGAACACGCTGCCACTCCGTTTGACGATCGCATCTCCGTCGAGTTCGGCAAGGATTGGAAGGACATCACCGACCGACGCCGAGGCAAGTACAACACCGACGTGCGCGTCCGCACACCGGAAGAGCAACGGATTGAAAGCAGTCTTTCCCGGCCGATCACGCTGAGATTTGAAAACGAACCGCTCATCAAAGTGATTGCACACATCGGAGCCATGGCCGACGTCAACGTCGTGCTCGATGAGACCGGCCTGGCGGATGAAAGCCACTCGAAAACGACTCCGGTGTCGATCGATGTCTCTGGCATCCAACTGAAGAATGCCTTGGTGCTGCTGCTCGAACCGCTCAACTTGGGCTACACGATCAAAAATGAAGTCCTCAAGATCACCAGCGAGCAACGCCTGCAAGGCCAAGCGGTCGTGGTGACTTACTCAGTGGCGGACTTGGTTGTGAACATCCAGCCCGGCCAAGCCAATCCGATCAACTTCGCCGGTACGGGTAACGTTCCCGGCAATGTCGGAGGTCAAATGAGCGTGCCGTCCGTCGGCGGCTTGCAAGGCGGACAATTCCAGGTGGGAAGCACGCCTGCCTCAAGCCCGTGGATGTCCAACAATAATCAGCAGTGGCAACTCAATGGTGCCGGAGCAGCGGCGGGACACGACTTCCAAAGCTTGATCGATCTGATTACTTCGACCTGCGAACCCAACTCGTGGGAAGAAGTGGCTGGCAATGGTCACATCAAAGGGAACGAGACTACGTTGAGCCTCGTCATCCGGCAAACTCAGAAGGTTCACGAAGAAATTAAGGATCTGCTGGAACAACTGCGTCGCTTGCAAGACCTGCAAGTGACGATCGAAGTCCGGTTCGTTTCGGTTTCCGATAACTTCTTCGAGCGAATCGGCGTCGACTTCGACTTCGACCTGCAAGACAGCCTGGGTGGACCGAATCTGTACAGCGGTCAGCAACAGGGTCAGCAACAAGGTGGTGGGGGCGGTGGTGGTGGTCAACAACAGGGTCAGCAACAAGGTGGTTTGATTCCAATCCCGCCGTTCGGCTCACTGCTGCCGAGCCAACAACAGCAGCAAGGTCAAGGGGGCCAGCAAGGGGGCCAGCAAGGCCAGCAACAGCAAGGCGGCCAAGCCGGAACCTTTTTCACACAAGGACCTCAGCGAGAATTGACGGATCGCGACAACTACGGCAGAGGCCAGGTCGTCGGCTTGGGAAGCGCGAACTCGTTTACACAAGACATGGACATCGCATTTCGGCAAGGGTCGTTCGGCATCGGTGTGCCGGACTTCGGACGGTTCGATGCCAACGCCGGTGTGAATATCGGTTTCGCGATCCTCAGCGACATCGAAACATTCTTCTTCATCAATGCCGCTCAAGGAGATCGCCGCAACAACATCATGAGCGCTCCCAAGGTCACGATGTTCAACGGCGGAACCGGAACTGTCTTTGACGGAGCACAGCGTCCATTCGTGACCTCGTTGATTCCGGTCGTGGGTGCGTTCGCCGTCGGCTATCAGCCTATCATCACTCAGGTCTTTGAGGGTGTCGGCATGACGGTGCAGGCCGTGATTTCGGCGGATCGTCGTTACGTCCGTCTGGCGGTGACGCCAACCTTCTCGACCATCCGCGAAGTGACCGCTTTCACATTCGTCTCCGCCGGTGGCGGCGGTGGCCAACGAGGCGGTGGTCAAGGTGGACAAGGTGGCGGAGGACAAGGTGGCGGCGGCGGACAAGGTGGTTTTGGCGGAATCGGCGGTGGTGCCGGCATGGAGTATGGCGGCGTCTACAACCACGGCCTGTTCGGCCAAGCGATGGGTGATCGAACCGATCTCGCGATGGCCGCGCAGTCCGGATTCGGCGGCATCGGTGGCGGTGGCGGACAAGGCGGCGGTGGTCAAGGCGGCGGTCAAGGCGGCGGTGGTCAAGGCGGCGGTCAAGGCGGCGGGAATTTTCAAGCGGCCGGTGCTGGTGAAATTACGGTGCAGCAGCCGATCATCGCTCAGACAAACATCTTGACGACTGTGGCCGTGCCGGATGGTGGCACTGTGCTGCTCGGCGGCGTCAAACGGTTGAGCGAAAGCCGCAACATGGCTGGCGTGCCGATCCTCAACAAGATTCCGTACCTCAGCCGACTGTTCAAGAACACCGGCGTTGGTCGCGAAACCCAAAGTTTGATGATGATGGTCACGCCCCGCATCGTGATCCTCGAAGAAGAGGAAACGCTGCTAGGCATTCTGAACGACTAATTCAGAGAAAATTCCACAACCCTGAGGCCAACTGTCTCATTGTCGCTCAGGGTCCGGGGCCGTCGCGGATGGCGGGAGTTCGCGGCGGCCCTTTTTGTTTTCATAGCACGATCGAGAAACGCTCGATCCGTGCTCCGACGTGGAACGTCGCGGCCGAGAGGTACCTCACGTGGGCCGGAATGAGACAGGCGAGCGGGGCGGTGGGTCTCGGACGACGTGAACAGCACCGGGCCATCGACTCCGCCGGTCAGCGCGTACCAGCGAGCGAACTCGGCGGCGACCGACGTCTTGCCGCTGCCGGCGAAGGCGTGCAGCAGCACCACCGATTGCGTGTCGAACGAGCGGTCCAGTTCCAGCAGCGTTTCGTCGCGGCCGAAGAAGCCGACGTCCGGCGGCTTCGGCAACAACGGGTCGAGCGATGCCCCCGAGACCGCTCGCGAACTGCTCACTTGCAGCTTCAGCTTCGGCCGCTGCTCCTTGGGAGGAAACAGCCGGATCGGGAAGGACTCGAAGATCACCGGCACCGGCCAGCCGTGTGTTCGTGGCCGCCAGTGGGTTCTCGAAGACCAGATAGCCGTGACTCCCCGGCTCCGGGTTGTGCGGGTAGATCGTCTTCGGCGAGTGCGGAACAGCGGTGACGTTCACACGACGCTTGAGACAACGCCGAGGATAGACCGCTCACCGCCGAACGGTTGGCAGGCGGTTTGATTGCCGACAAACTTCCGAAGTCTTTTGAGACTTCGGAACACCAGGATCATTCCCATGCGCATGTTCTTCGCCGCCGAATGGCACGACCGAGCAGACCGGATCAACGTCACGAACCCGTTCAACGGCGAGGTCATCGACACCGTCCCGCGCGGCACGGCCGCCGACGTTGATGCCGCGATCGGCACGCTGGTCGAAGGGGCGAAGTTGATGCGGAAGATGCCCAGTTCCGATCGCTGTCGCATCTTGCGAAAGACCGTCGAACTGATTCAGAAACGCTCCGAAGAGTTCGCGAAGACGATCACGCTCGAAGAGGGAAAAATTCTGGCCGAGAGTCGGCTCGAAGTCAGCCGAGGTTGCGAGACGCTCGAAGTCTCAGCCGAAGAGGCCAAGCGGATCACCGGCGAGGTCTTGCCACTGGATGCTGCTCCCGGCGGAGCGGGCAAGTTTGGATTCACGCTGCGAGTACCGTGCGGCATCGTCGCGGCGATCACGCCGTTCAACTTTCCGCTGAACTTGGTGACTCACAAAGTTGGGCCCGCGATTGCGGCGGGCAACGCGGTGCTCATCAAGCCGGCGGGGGACACGCCGCTGACGGCGTTGAAGCTCGTCGAATGTTTGCTCGAAGCGGGACTCCCGCCGCAAGCGATCGCATGTCTCACGGGGCCGGGCAGCGAACTCGGCGCGGCGATCTGCACGGATCGGCGAGTTCGCAAGATCAGCTTCACTGGCAGCTACGAAGTCGGCACGGCGATCTGTCGCATGGCCGGAGTCAAACGAGTCACGATGGAACTCGGCAGCAACAGCCCGGTGATCGTGATGGACGACGCCGATCTTGATCGCGCCGCGCAGCTCGTCTCCATGTCCGGGTTCGCGAACGCGGGGCAGGTCTGCATCTCGGCTCAGCGGATTCTGACGCCGCGAACTCGGACGGCCGATTTCCTTGATGCGCTCAAGCCGCGCGTCGAAGCGCTGACGACCGGCAATCCGCTCGACGAGTCCACCAAGATGGGGCCGATGATCCGCGAATCGGACGCCGCTCGCGTTGAGAATTGGATTCACGAAGCGACGTCCGCCGGCGCAACGCTCGTCACCGGCGGCACTCGGCGAGGGACGCTGCATGCGCCGACGATCCTCGCCAACGTCTCGCCGAGCCAGCGGATCAGTTGCGACGAACTGTTTGGCCCGGCGGTCGCCGTCACGCCGTTCACCGATTTCGACGAGGCGCTCACGCTCGCCAACGGCACGAACTACGGGCTGTCGGCCAGCATCTTCACGCGCGACCTCGACCGCGCGTTGCGATTCGCTCGCGAGGTCGATGCCGGCAACCTGCACATCAACTGGGGGACGCAATGGCGAGCCGACTTCATGCCTTACGGCGGCCTGAAAGACAGCGGCACCGGCAAAGAAGGCCCCCGCTACGCCATCCGCGAGATGACCGAAGAAAAAATGGTGGTGATCCACTGAGTCGAACCCTAGACTTTCCCAGCTTTTCCGAACCACAAGCGAGGAGGCCGCAGCCCAATGCAAAACCTCTGCAAACCCTGGGAGCATCGTCTGTCGCGCCGAGCCTGGCTGGGCGGGATGTCTGCCGCCGGAGCCGCCGCCGCAAGTGGTCTCCCCTTTGAAGCGGCTCTCGGCGACGGACTGGCCAAGCAGAAGAAGCAGGTGCTCTTCGTTTGGATCGACGGCGGGATGAGCCAGTACGAGAGCTGGGATCCGAAACCGAACTCGCAGTTCGGTGGACCGTTTCGGCCGATTCAGACGACCGTGCCCGGCATCGAAGTCTGCGAACTGATGCCGCGCACGGCGAAGATCATGCAGCATCTGTGCGTCGTGCGCGGGATGTGTACTCAGGACAACTCGCACTCGGCCGGTGTGCCCCGCATTCAGCGAGGCGATCCGAAGAACCGAGGCGTGACGTATCCGTTCTTCGGCTCGTCAGTCGCGAAGCTGATCGGCAATCAAGGGACGGGGCTGCCGGCTTACGTTTCGGTCAAACCGGGGAGCAGCGGGTTCATCTATCAGGATGCCGGGTTCCTCGGCCCGCAGTTCGGAGCGGTCGCGTTCGGCGACGGCAAGCCGCCGGAGAACATGACTCGCCCCGAATCGGTCAGCGAGGCGGACGAAGAGTTGCGGCAGTCGTTGCGAGTCAAAGCAGATGAACGCTACCGGCTGCGACGTCGTCCTGGCTCGGCCGAGGCGAACGGGTACGTCTTCGAGTCGGCTCGCGAGCTGATGCGGCAACAGTCGTTGTTCGATTTATCGAAGGTCGATCCGCGCGACCGCGAGCGTTACGGCGATCACGAGTTCGGCCGGCACATGCTGCTGGCTCGGCGAATGCTGGAGACCGGGATCACGTTCGTGAAAGTTACCAGCTATGGCTGGGACACGCACGGCGACAACTTCAACGGCCACGCCTCGCTGATGCCGCGCTACGATCAGGCGTTCGCGTCGATCGTCGAAGACCTGCAACAGCGCGGGATGCTCGACAACGTGCTGGTCATCACGATGTCCGAGTTCGGCCGCACGCCGCGCATCAACGGACATGTCGGCCGCGATCACTTCCCCGAAGCGTGGTCGCTGGCGATGTCAGGCCGAGGCGTCAAACGCGGCCTCACGGTCGGCAAGACAAACACGAAAGGAACGGCCGTCGAAGGAGACGCCTACGACATCGGCCACATGTTTCACACTTGGTTCTCGGCGCTCGGCATCGACTCGGACAAAACGCAGTTCGACAACCACGGCCAGCCGCTGCCGATCGCTCACGACGAGATGCACGCTGTGAAGGAGGTGCTGGCATGAGTCCTGTGACGATGACCGAGTCGTCAAGGAGTCATTGATGGCAAGCCTTCGCTTGGTCGATCCCGGAGAGTTGAGGTTGCCACCGGGACGGCAGTCGGGGCCGGACCTCTGGCGGCTTCAAGAACAGATCAGGGAATTTGGCGGTGAGACCGAATCCATGCCTCCCATCCTGGTGACCGAAGGTAAAAATGGAGAGTTGATGATCAACAACGGTGCCACGCGAGCGGTTCGCGTTTACCGACAGGTGCCCGGAAAACTGGTCATTGTGGAAATCATCGAAACCCGGCCGCAAGCCGACTTTTCCCGTCTGCGAAAAGTGCGCGATTGCCCGTGACCGAAACGAAACGTCAGGAATCAAATCATGCGGGACCCCGAACGGATCACTGAGGTTTTGGCTCAGGTCGAAGAGCTTTGGCGGCTTTATCCAGATTGGCGGTTGGGCCAACTGCTCTGCAACGTGGCCGCGTGGTCGGACCCGACGCCGGAGTCGGTTTGGAATGTCGAAGACGACGAGATTGTTGCTCAGATTCAGGAGCACCTCCAAAAGACGTCTGTTCCCGCTAGCACCTAATCTTGAGGCATCTCAATGAACGACCCCGCCCTACTCAAAGCCAAGTTCACTCCGAAAGCCGCGAAGAAGCCGCTCGAACTGCCGCAGCAGTTTGTCTCGGCCTGCTTCAGCCCGACCGGCGTGTTCCTGCTGGCCGGCAGCATGGAAGGGACCGTTGGTCGCTGGAACGTGGTGCTCGACAAGCCCGAACCGGAACTGACCGAGAAGTCGCCTCTGACCGGTCTGACGTCGTGGGTCAGTGCGTGCGCGTGCTTGCCCGACGGCAAACTCGCAGTCGCGGCAGACTCGTTCGGCAATCTCGCCTGCTGGTCGTACTGCGACGACGGCGTTGATCCAGTGTGGAAGGTTGCGAACGCTCACGACGGCTGGATTCGCTGCGTGATGGTCTCTCCCGATGGCCAAAAGATCGCGACGTGTGGCCGTGATGGCCGAGTCCTGTTCTGGTCAACGGACGGCAAGCAACAATCGGAGATCAAAGTCGGCGGCGACCTGTCAGAGTTGCGATTCGCTCCGGACAGCAAGTCAATCTTCGTCGGTTCGCTCGAAGCGAAACTCTCGCAATGGGAGTTGGCCGGGTCGGGAGACCCGCGCCCAGCGCTCGGCGCGGGTCTCCCGACCCCGCCGACGAAAGTCCGCGAGTTCGATGCCGCGCTGCTCTTCAAGCCCGATCGCCTGCAATTGGTCGGCGGCATCCGAGCGATGGCCGTCAGCCCCGACGGAGCGTTGTTGCTGGTCGGCGGGACTCAGCCGGTCAACGGAGGAAACGTGCAGGGGAAGCCTACTGTGCTCGCGTTTGACGTCGCGACCGGCGAACTCAAAAAGAAAGCGGAACTCGGAGCAACCGGCGACGTGTACGTCACCGATTTCGCGTGGCATCCCGACGGCTGCTGGCTGATCTCGACCAGCGGCAATCCGGGCCAAGGCAAATTCCTCTGCTGGCGCGTCGAGGATGAGCAGCCGCTTTCCGAAACGAAGCTCTCGAACTGTCACGCCGTGCGGCAACATCCGTCCGGCAAGTGGCTCGCGCTGCTGACGACCAACGCCAACAGCAACGGCAACGGCAAAGTCGTGGACAAGGACGGCAGCTACAAAGGCAACTCGTCGCCGCTGGTCGTGATGACGTTCCCGGATGCCAACATGTAATCCAAATTTTGGACGTCGTCACGATTTCCACAAACCGGGACGGCAACGCGAGTATCATGCGGCCAAACCTCTTCACCCTACTGCATATCATTGCAATTATCTTCAGCGGCATGATCGGAGCAGAATCAGGATTTAAGTGGTATGGACTACCCGGAAAAGTAAAAGTAATCGGCGCTTTGGTCGGCGGAGCGTTAGGGCTCCTCATGGGTTGTCTGGCGTCGACGATCACGAATCGCGGGACGGAACGATGGTACAGACGAAAGACGACGGCCAGTCTTCGAGATGTGTTGTATGAACCTGGTATCGATTCCACTGACATATCCAGTTTGGTGATTTCCATACTCCTGGAACGCGGTGAGCCTGCTGAAAGTCTGCGAGTCTATGTCTTTAGCCAACTCCATTCCGGTGACGTCTGCCAACGCAAGGCCGGAATTTTCAACCTCGCTCTTTGTTTTCCGGTGATTGCAGCTCAGCTTGAAGGTTTCGATCCGTTTCATCCGAGTAAAGAACATTTGGAGCGTTTGAAGGACATCCAAGCCCTAACTCACGGTGAGGAATAGCTGAGTCCAGAATCAAGACTTTGAAATTGAGTTGAGCCGCGAAGCGGCGACAGAATACAGCCGGGGGCGACAGCCCCCGGAAATGAGACCAATGTTTGGGAAGCCCTGAAAGGGCGACGGAAAAGTGATTCGCTGCGTCGCCCCTTCAGGGCTGCATTTTCATAACATCGTGGACCGGGGGCTGACGCCCCCGGCTTTACTCCGACGTCCCTTCGGGACTGACTGACACATGCTGAATCTCACAGACTCAAATCGAATCCGAGAACTCTCCCGCCGCCATCTGTTGCAAGTCGGCGGGTTGGGGCTGATGGGCTTGTCGTTGCCGAAGATGCTCGCGGCTCGCGAGGCGGCGGGGGCGGGAGACCCGCGCCGAGCGCAGACGCTCGCTCCGAAGGCCGATCATTGCGTCATCCTGTTCTTGAACGGAGGGCCGAGCCATCTCGACATGTGGGACATGAAACCCGACGCGGCCGACGGCATTCGGGGTGAGTTCCAGCCGATCCCGACCTCGCTCCCCGGCTACTTCGTCAGCGATCAAATGCCGAAGCTCGCACGGCACATGCACCGAGCGACGGTCGTCCGTTCGATGCACCACGGAGTCAACAACGCTCATGCCGCCGCCGTGTACGCCGCAATGACCGGCCACGATCGCGGCGAGATCGGCGGCGGCACACGCCCGACCGATTACCCGTCTCCCGGTTGCGTACTCTCGATGGTCCGACCGCCAGAACGCGCCATCGTCCCGCAAGTTCATCTGCCGTACATCACCGCCGAAGGTGCAGGCGGTCCGCCTCAGCCGGGATTCTTCGCGGGCATCCTCGGCCGCTCGCGCGATCCGCTGTTTGTGCTCCGCGATCCGAACTCGCCGGAGTTCGCGATTCCCGAACTGACGCTGCTGGCCGATGTCTCGACCGAACGGCTCGCGCTGCGGCGGCGGTTGTTCGAGACGGTCGATTCGCAACTGCGCGAACAAGCCGGGGTCAACGCGGCCGACTCGATGACCGGCTTTCAGCAGCGAGCGTTGCAACTGCTCACCTCCGAAAACACGCAGCGAGCGTTTCGGCTCTCGGAAGAACCGGACGCCGTGCGCGATACCTACGGCCGGAACATCTACGGCCAGAGTACGCTGCTGGCTCGGCGCTTGATCGAAGCGGGGACGCGGCTCGTCACGCTGTCGTGGGCACCCGATGCGAACGCGACGTGGGACACGCACGGCGGCAACTTCAAGAAGCTGAAGGGGACGCTGCTGCCGCAACTCGATGCCGCGTGTTCGAGCTTGCTGACTGATCTGTCCGATCGCGGGTTGCTCGATCGCACGATCGTCGCGGTGTTCGGCGACTTCGGACGGACTCCCAAGATCAACGCCAACGACGCCGGCCGAGACCACTGGAACTACTGCTACAGCCTGATGTTGCTCGGCGGCGGCTTCAAACAAGGCTTGATCTACGGCAGCAGCGACAAGACCGGAGCCTTCCCCGCCTCCGACCCACTGATCCCCGGCGACATCGTCTCCACGATGTACCACTGCCTCGGCCTGCGCCACGACCGCGAAATCCACGACGCCACCAACCGCCCGTTCCGCCTCGTACCAACGGGAGACGTCGTCGATACACTGCTGGCGTAACTTCCCGCCAACGATGGCAAGTTGATTGGAGAACAATCATGACACGTCTCGTTACTCCTGTCCGATCGCTTCCACCGCCCGTGCGATCTGGCGGACTTCGCGCAATAGAAACCGCCGACGCGAGTGCGGAACAACGCTTCGTCCTGTGGGATGTCAGTTGGAAATCGTATCAACTGATCGCGAAGGCTTTGGAAGGACGTCATGTCCGCACAACCTATGAAGACGGGAGGCTCGAATTCATGTCCACATCAGGACGGCATGGGATCCTGAGTCGGTTGCTGGGGCGGTTCGTCAATGTGCTGACGAGGGAGTTCGGCATTCCAATCTTGAGCTGCGGAGACATGACCTGTGCCAAAGAGAGTGCCTTGCGCGCCTTGGAGCCGGACGAGTGCTACTACTTGGAAAATGAACCACGGATGCGAGGCAAGGACGACATCGACCTCGCCGTGGACCCGGTTCCCGATTTGGCCATCGAAGTCGAATTGTCGCCAGCCGCAAAAGACCGGATGAGTGTTTATGCCGGGCTGGGAGTTCCCGAAGTCTGGCGCTATGACGGCTCGAAACTAACCGTCAATGAATTGGGGGGCGACGGCATATACGTCGTCAAAGACGTAAGCCGATTCTTCCCAGACATTCCGATGGCGGAACTCGCCCGTTTTTTGGAACTCCGAAAACAGATGGACGGCAATGGTGTCGTCGATGCCTTCCGCGATTGGGTGCGGTCGCAACTGTGACCGATCCGATGAGCCAGCCATTCGATAATGGGCGGCGTCATGTCCGGGCCTGTCTCTCGATCTGCGGCGCAGCCGACACGACTTCGGAAGTGGTTGGTCGCGGTGATTGTCGTTCTTGGCCTGATCGTCTCCGCATGCGGATGGTTTGATCGAAAATACCTTGCACCGCGACGCCACGACAAAACGGTCGAACGATTGATCGGATCATTGGCTCAAAGGCGTCCGCCGAATGTCACTCGCGGACAATGGGCAAGCGCGGTCGCATGGACGTGGAATCTCCACGGCAACAGCCTACTGATGTTCGAGGTGGATGGGCCGACCATCGCGGCTTTCGAACAGCGACTGAAGGATCGGCTCGACGGGAATGTGGACATGGCGACGATCGACTGGATTTGGAATGAATACGCGCATCTCAGCCCTCACGGTGCCAAGTACCAACGTTTCAAAGCGAGAATGCACGAAGAGATTGAGACCGTTGGACCGGATGATGACCCATGGGGCATGAAGGTTCCTTGACGCGATCGATCGTTGTTCGGCCGATGGCTGTGAGTCGATGGCCGTTGGCCGGTATGCTTTTCCTCCGATGAGTTTGGAATAACGGCATTCGGCCATCGGCTCACAGCTTTCGGCCGGACAATCAACATCGCAACGAAACATTTTTTGGAGATCGCCATGTCCAACACGCGCCGCGAATTTCTCGAACAGTCTTCGACCATTGCAGCAGCCACCGCTTCAGCCGCATGGCTGTACTCGTCGGAGACCAGCGCCGACGACAAGGCAAAGAGCGATCCGAACCGTTTGACAGTCGCGGTGATCGGCCCTGGCGGGATGGGGATGGCTCATACGAATCAGCTCGCGACGAATTCGGCGGTGCGCGTGGCTTATGTTTGCGATGTTGATGAGCAGCGCGCGGCTCGCGCGGCGGAGACGATCACGAAGGGATCGGGGCAGGCTCCGAAGATTGTCAAAGACATGCGGCAGGTGTTCGATGACAAGGAAGTGAAGGCGGTCTGGATCGCGACGCCGGATCACTGGCACGCTCCGGCCGCGATCCTGGCGGCGAACGCCGGCAAGCACGTTTATGTCGAGAAACCCTGCTCGCACAACCTGCGCGAAGGGCGGCTGATGATCGAAGCGGCTCGCAAGAACAAAGTCGTCATGCAGGTCGGCACGCAGACTCGCAGTACGGCTCACGCGATCAAGGGGATGGAGAAACTCAAGACCGGCGTCATCGGCGAAATCCTGGTCGCGAAGGCGTGGAACAGTCAGCGTCGCGGCACGATCGGCAAACAACAGCCGTCCGAGCCGCCGAAGCATCTCGACTACGACTTGTGGCTGGGGCCGGTGACGCATCGGCCGTACCAGTCGAACTTCCTGCACGGCATTTGGCGCTGGTGGTACGACTTCGGCTGCGGCGACATCGGCAACGACGGCGTGCATGACATCGACGTGGCCCTGTGGGGCTTGGGCATGAAAACCCATCCGAATCGCATCGCCGCGCTCGGCGGCAAGAGTTTCTTCGACGACGACATGCAGCACGCCGACACGCAGTACATCGTTTACGAGTACGCCGCCGCGACGAAAGCCGGCAAGCCGAAGCAACTGATCTTCGAACAACGCATCTGGTCCCCGTACGTCCAAGAAGGCTTCGAAAACGGCAACGCCTACTACGGCACCGAAGGAATGATGATCTTCGGCAAGGCCGGTCGGTACGCGATCTACGGCCCGAAGAACAAGCTGATCGAAGAATCGAGCGGCAACGCGCCGGACCTCGCCGCGCATCACGCCAACTTCCTGGAGTGTATCCGCACCGGAGCACGACCGAACGCTGACATCGAAATCAATCACCTTTCGACGGCGCTCTGTCACCTCGGCAACATTGCGACACGCGCCGGTCGAGTCATCCAATTCGATCCAGTCAAAGAGCAGATCACCGGCGACAGCGAAGCGGCGATGTTGCTGACTCGCGAGTATCGCGACCATTGGGCAAGGCCGGTCTAGAAAAGGAGAGGGTACGACGAATTGAGGGAGACGACGAATGGGCAGTCTCATTCGTCGTCTCCCTCAATTCGTCGTACCCCTTTTGCCATTTTTGCAGAATCACTTTGCCGTTGAATCGTAAACCGCCCGCCCGCCAACGAACGCCTGCCGTACTTCGATGTCGGCGACCTCGGCCACCGGGCAAGTCATGTAGTCCCGGTCGAGGACGATGAAGTCGGCCAGCTTGCCGGCTTCCAGCGAGCCTTTGTCCTTCTCGGCGAACATCACGAAGGCGTTGTTGATCGTGTAGAGCTGCAAGGCTTGCTCGCGAGTGATGCGCTGCTCGGGGTGCAGCGGTTGTTTGGCCCAGCGGGGTTGGCGAGTCAGCGCGATCCACATTCCGAGGAACGGGTTGTACGGATTGATCGAACGCAAGCTGCCGAACTTCTGCATGTGGTCTGAGCCGCCGCCGATCACAACTCCGCTGTCGAACGCCGACTTGTACGGCTGGAAGTACTCGGTGCGTCGCTCGCCGAATTGCTTGAGCAGTGTGGCTCCATCGAGCCGTAGCCAGGCTGGTTGCAAATCGGCGACGATGCCGACTGCTTTCATCCGGTCGATCGCGTCGCGGCTCATGAAGTTGCAGTGCGTGATGCACGGCCGATGTTCGCGCAGCGGTAGGTCGCGGTTGATCGACTCGTAGGCTTCGATCAGAGCGTGGACCGCGCCGTCGCCGACCGAGTGCGCGGTGAATTGAAAGCCGTTGTCGAACGACAGCCGGGCGATTGCCTTCAGCTTGTCGGCCGGGATGTATTGCAGGCCACGGTACTCGGCATCGGTGATGCCATAGATCGTGCTCACGCCCCACGGTTCGCGCATGTACGCGCTGCCGGTCAACATGCCGCCGTCGAGGAAGCACTTCACGCCGCGCAGCCAGAGCCAATCGTTTTTCGCGTGTCGCGGATGCTCGGCCGCTTTCTTCAATCGCTGCTCGATCTTGTCGAGCGAATCCTGAGCGTTGACGGCATACGAGCAGAAAATCCGGCACGTCAAGGCGTCGTCCTTCAGTAGCTTGTCGTACTGATCGACGGCTCCGTCGCCGCAATTGCGGTCGGAGATGCTTGTCAGTCCCACGGCGTTGTAGGCCGAGAGCATTTGCTTGAGCCGATCGAGTTGCTCGGCCGGAGTCGCCGACTTCGACTTGGATTTCGTTTTCACCAGCCGCGTGCAGCTTCGCAGGATACCGGTCAGCTCGCCGGTCTTCGGGTCGCGTTCGAGGTAGCCGGGCTGCCCGTCGGTGATTTTGAAATCCTTGTCGATGCCGCTGAGCTTCAACGCCAGCGAGTTGACCGCTCCGTCCGGGCCGGTCGCGAACAGCACGGGGTTCTTCGGGGCGACTTGATCCAGCTCGTTCCGATTGGGAAACCGCTGGTCGCGCAGTCGCGTGATGAAGACCTGCGAGATTGTGATCCAGTCCCCTTCCTCCGCAAGTTTGGCCCGTTGTTCGATGTATTTCAAAACCTCGGCGATCGTCTCCATGTCCGGGACGGGATGATCGTACTCGTACATCGCTGCTCCGGTCGGATGCGTGTGCGAATCCATCAGTCCCGGCAGCACGGTGCGGCCTTCGAGGTCGATTACCTTTGTCTTCGGGCCGGAGTGCTTGAGGATGTCTTCGTCTTTGCCAGCCGCGACAATCCGGTCGCCACGAACGGCGATGGCCTCGACGATGCGAAACTGCGGATCGACTGTCACGACCTTCGCGTGATGGACGATGAGGTCGGCTGGATCAGCGGCCAGAAGTGTGAGAAAAAATGCAGCGGTCAGTGGGGACATCGATTGGCTTTCCGAGTTGGTGAATTCCAAGGCGGCGTCAAGTCGCCGCGCTCCAAAGGGTCTCACTGCACGGCCACAACCTCGGCTGTGCCGCGGCTGGGACGGCGCTCAACCGTGACGCTGTAGCGCACGGTCGTACCGTCGCGGTAGGTCCAGGTCTCTGTGACTCGGCCGGACGTCGCAACGCGCGTCAGAGACTGTGGTGAACCCAGGCACTTCAGCAGTTGAGCGGGGGTCATGCCGATCTTCGGGACTCCGAGGCGGATGAATCGTTCGAGTTCCGTCTCGTTCACGACCGGCATTGGGGTGTTTGGTGCCGCCGGATTCAACTGTGGCGCAACCCACTGACCGTTGACTTCTTGATAGCCGAGCTTCTTCAGCCGTTCAAGAATGTCTTCATTCTTCGGCGCGAGTGGCAACGCCTCGAGCAGCAAGGCTCCCGCACCAGGCTGGTCTTGCAATAGCGCGAGGCGTTCGTCCGAGAGCTGGATCAATCCGGTCACTCCATCTTTGCGGAGTGACTGTTCGCGCCGAGCCAGCCAACGCGTGATCGCCTCTTTGGCGAGATTCGGTTGTTTGC
The DNA here is from genome assembly GCA_005798445.1 of Planctomyces sp. Taxonomy (GTDB): domain Bacteria; phylum Planctomycetota; class Planctomycetia; order Planctomycetales; family Planctomycetaceae; genus SXKJ01. The sequence goes on along the minus strand of SYJG01000340.1, from coordinate 19,331 downwards.
GGTCACGGCAACGCTCAACGAGGTCGCCAAGTTGGTTGCGGCTCAACGTCGCCGAGTTCTTCACCAGGAATTGGAGTTCCGCATCACGGTGTTTCTCGGCGAGTTCGTGTTGTTCGGGGATCAGCTCGTCAATGCGATTGGCGATCTCGCTGCCGTTGCTGTCGTCCGGTTTCGTGACGCGAGCAATCGTCGCGGTCGCGACTTCCGTGTGGAACAAGCGTTCGAGCGTGCGGCGTTTGACCTCGGAAGCGTTGTGGTACGTCAGCACGGAGTTTCGGCGGTACTCGTTGGCCAGCAGCGGCAGGACATCCGCGACACGGGCCTTCGCGCCGGGCAAGTCTCTGTCGAGCCGACTGAGAAACTGAAACACCGGGTCTTTCGTCAGGTCGATGTCCTCGACTGTGAGATCGACCTGCGGTGCAGACTTCCTCAACGCTTCCCACTCCAGCCAGTAGGACTCGTGCAGCCAGTCGAGCCGCAGCGAATCTTCCAGGCCCAAATCGGAGATGCGGGAAGTCAACGTGCGCAAACTTGTGGGTGTGAGTTCTTTCAGTTCTTGCCGTTCGAGGTTCAAACCTTTGCGGTTGGCAAGTTTCGCTCGTTCCAGGAGTTCCTCGTCGCTGTAAAACTTACCGCGAGGGCCAGCCCACTCGGCCAATTCGTACCACTGCTTCGAGGTGCCTCGTGTGATTGCACGTTCGCGCTCCGCCATTGTCTGCAGGTCGGTCGGCAATTGACGGACTTGCTCAACCTCGAAATACAACTTGCCGCCGGTCGTCTCTTTCGCCAGTCGGCCAGAGACCTCGATGACTTTGGAATTGCCCACTAGTTTGATCGGTTGCGCCGCTTTGAATGGCAGATCGCAATTCTTCATCCTCAACGAGTCGCGAACGAGAATTGCGTAATGCCCCTCGATGCGAAACGACGAGCCAACGAGATCCGGCCATTGTGGCTTGAGCTCCAGGAAACTTTGCAGTGACTGCGCGCCGCCGGCCGCGGAGACTGTGGTGGGTGCGAGCAGCAAGAGGATGACGGGGAGAAAGAAATTGCAAATTGCAAATTGCAAATTGCAAATTGTGAATTGTGGAGGGACGAATCCGCCAGCTTGACGAGTGTCTGGGGTTGGGCGTTCCAATCCAGCACTTCGATCGGATGCCTCTTGCTGTCCCCAAATTGCGATTTGCAATTTGCAATTTGCAATTTGCAATCTTGCAGCCCGTCTCATTCGATGGCTCCGATCCAGCCGCTTTGTTCGGTCAACATCGCACGCAGTCGAGGTTCCGTGTGCAGTTCATCGGGCGGCAGTCCCGCCGCGAGTAACAGGCCGTAATCGGTCCACAGGAAACCTGAAGAGGCCTTGAGTGTCAGCACCCAGGCCGATTGCTCGGAGTTCCATTTGAGCGATTCGACTTGCGCGGCAAACACGACTTCGCGTTGTCCGAGATCATTCAGCGCGGATGCGCCGGCCGGCGGAGGATCGGCGGAGGCGGAGGCGGGGGTAACGGGCGACACTGGGGAGGTCGCTTGGATCTTCGCGAAGGCCGGCAGGTTGGCGGTCAGGACCAACGGTTCGTCGAAGATCTGGATTCGCTGTTCCCATTGGACATCTGCTGGTGTCGTGGAAGCTTCCGGCGGCGCGATCTCGCTTTGCATGACGAGCCACCGGCCGGCATGGAGGTTTGTGAATTCCGATTCGGCGGCGAGCACGTTTTCGCGCAACCGAGTCGCTCGTGCGGCCTCGATCAATTCGATGAGCGAGCGAGTCAGCAACGAGTTGAGCGCGGTCAGTTGCCGGTGCATCTGCCGAGCTTGCTCGGCGGAGACGTCCGTACGATGCAGCAGATCGGCGGCGGCTGCGGCACGGCTGAAATGTTGTGCGGCCTCGACATAATCAGCCTTCTGTAAGGCCGCCATTCCTGATTCCGTGGCCGATTTGAAATCGGCCTCCGCCGATGATCGAGCCGCGCGGTTCCATTGCCACCAGCCGGTCAGACCGATGACCGTCAGCAAGCTCAACACGATCAGCCGCAAAGGGGTGAACCGCGAGCGAACCTTTGTGAGGGCGGTCGTCAGTTCGGCCTGAAGGTCGATCCCCGGTCGTGCGGGAGCGACTTCCGTCGGCGTGGATAACTTGCTGGGGGATTTCGTCTTTGTCGTCTCCGCCGATTTTGGCGATTGGACCTTGCGGATCTTCATCACCGGGCGCGGGTAAACATCGATCGGCAACAGAAAAAATCGTTCGCCGCAGTCCGAGCAGAGGACTCGCTGAAACTCCGAGCGGCGTGTGGCTTCGACTTTGTGGCCGCATGGGCAAGCGAACTTCATCGGTTCGAGAGCGACTTCGGCCTCACGACCGCTCAAAGCTCCTTTCGCTCGCGAGAGCCACCCCGACATGGCGTTCGTCTCCACTTCAGCCAAGAGTCCACATTCCCCGACGACCGATTATGGGAGAGTCGAAATCGACCGGTCAACAAGGTCGGCCGTCTCCCAGTCGGCAGGATTTGTCTGATCGCACCAAGCGGCTCGGATCAGGCAGTCCGCGTATTCCCGATTACCGGACGGATTCTATCAAGCGCTGCGACTTGCATCGTTGGAAACTTCATGGTCTTGGCTCCACGGACATCGTCACTGCCGAAGCTGATGTTGAAGCCCGGTCGCTGGACCGTCGGCTCGGCCGCGACATGCAGCTACCGGATTGCCGGTGATGGTGTGCGGCCGCGTCATGCTCTTGTGCTGTGCGGAGGACAGGCCAGTGTCCTGAAGGCGTGGGACTCGAAGACTTGGCACAACGGCCATCCTGTGCGGGGTGAAGTGCGACTGCACCCCGGCGACATTGTGACCATTGGCTCGGTGGAGTTTTCCGTCCAATCTCCAGATTCGTCCGACGAACTGGCGACTCCGTCGGACAATTCTCGAATCAATCACCAGCACGACGCGCCAGCGAGTGGTTCTGATCTTGGTGTCTCCGACCACTCGCTGGCGCGTCGTGCTGGTAAGGAAACGGCTTCCGGTAAGAACTCGGACACTCGGCCTGATGGCTGGGATCTGGAGCTGCTGCGCGGGCAAATCCAAGAATTGCGAGACGAATTGTCGCAGCGAGTGACTCGCCGAACCGCCACCATCCCGATCTCGCTCAACGACGATGAAGTTGCCAAGTCTTCCGCGCGAGTCACTGAGTTGGAGGAGTCGGTCGCCGAGGCTCGTAGACTTGCGGAACACGCGCAACAGAAGCTTGCGGCCGATCGCGAGGAACAGGCACGACACGAGGCCGAACTGCGACAAGTCGCCGACGACTTGCGCCCTGCGTTGGAAGTCGCGCAGCAGGAAGTGGCCGAGTTGTGCCGCGAACGGGAACTACTTCGAACCGAAGCCGATCAGCGATCCCAGGCTTGGGAACAGCAAGCCGCCGAGTGGTCTGCCGAGCGCGACCAATGGCAGGAAGAATTGGTCTCGTCGGCGACCGCGCGGCAACAACTGGCGACAGAATTCGAACAACGTCAGTCCGAGACGCTCGACGAGGTGACGCGCTGGAAATCGGAATGCGAACAGCTTCGAGCAGATTGGCAACTTCAGCAGTCCGCTCGCGAGGACGAACGCGGTCGATGGCAAGATGAAATGCGGAATCACGAAGAAGCGATTCAAAAACTCGAAGCCGATCGCCAAACGCTGCAAGGCGAGCTCAACGAACGGGCGCAGGCAGTCGCCGCATTGACCGAAGAGCATCAGCGCGTCGAGCAACAGGCGGCGCAGGGTTCAGCGAAAGTTGAAGATCTCTCGCGGCGCTTGGCGGACTTTGAGCAGCAGCAGGCCAACTTTTCTCGCGAACAACAGACTCTGGAACATTCGTGGAATTGGCTGCAATCTGATCGGCGAAAGCTCATCGAAGAAAAAGAGGCATGGCAGCAGCAGCGAGCCCAGTGGCAAGTCGAACGCGAAAGTGGGGTCGCGGAACGCGAGCAACTTCAACGCGAGCGTGAGGAATTTGCGAAGAGTTGCGAACTCTGGCACGCGCAGCACGCCGCCACGCAGCAACTTTCCGCTGACCGCGAAGTACTCGCGGCCGAGTGGCAACAACTTCGAGTCGAGCAGGCGGCATGTGCCTCGCAGCGAGAGCAATTCGAGACCGAACGCCGAACGCGCGACGAAGAGTGGGAGGCCGCTTGTGTCGAACTGCACGCACAGCAACAAGCACTCCATGATGAACGGACTCAAGCGCAGGAGTTGTGTGCCGAGTTGGTTGCTCGTGCCGCTGACTTCGAACACGAGCGACAAACTGTGGAGGCTGACGAGGTCGTCACCGCTCAAGACCTGCCGGCCTGGGAAGTCGAACAAGGCTCGTGGCGTGGCAGTGACCGTGATGCTGCCGACGACAATTGGAAGAACAATCCGGCAGCCCCATCCCTGACGCCGATCGCGGATTCCGTTTCGGCCGAAGCGGCGATGACAGATGACTGGAACATCGGTGTCGATTTGACCGCGCCACGAGAAAGTTGCGTGGTCGAACGAGTCGCGGAGTCCCCCATCGAGCCCGACAGTCCGCCACAACTCGGTGACGCCTGGGAAACGCCAACCGAATCCGTACCAGCGAGCAACACAAATCCGGAAGACATGTTTGACTCTGATCCGCCGGCGCTGCCTGATCATCGAGCGGAGAGTGATTCGTCAGATCCGTCGCAAGACGTCTCTGAGTTCACCACGACTCACGAGACTGTGAACAATTCCAGCGCCGAAGAGGTGACGATCGTTCCCACAGTTGGTCCGGTGGTCAGCATTTTGGAGTCGATGGCGTTCGCGGATGACGAAGACGTCGATGATTCGGTGTCGCGCTACATGCAGCATCTCCTGGCGCGATCGCAGAACCCCGTGGATGACGACCGTGACCGTTACGTTCCCGTACCAACCGGGAAGTCTTCCACAGTCGTTGCGGCGGTGGCAAAACCATTCGACAAGAAGACGACGGCAGACGGATGGAATCCAAATGAGCCTGCTGTCACCAGTGGAATCAGCCCGGAATTGTCTCCGCCGGCATCGGACAGCCTGTCGTCGGACGACTCGATTCCGTCACAGCAGGTGCCCATCCATCGGCAGGACAGAGACGCTCTCCGTGCCGCCACCGAGCAAATGCGACAGGTGGCCAACCAGCAGACCGTCAAAAACGTCGAAGCTGCGAACTGGAAACAGATCAGGCGGTCGATCAAAACCAAACTGGCACTCGCGGCGCTTTCATTCGTGCTCAGTGCGGGCTTGCTGTTCTGGGGTTATCACTATCGGCCTGAATTCCTGATTCTCGGCATCTTGGCGTCGGGCCTCGGAGTCGTGACGTGGCTGGACCTACTTCTGGCCATCCGCCAGGCCCACGTTCGGGCCTCCAAATTGACCGGACGCAAAAAGCCATCCGTCAAAGCGAAGTCGTGAGTCGCGTTTGCTCAACGTTTCTTTTTCACGGGACGTTGCACGCGAACTTTTGCCTTCGCGGTTGTGCTTGCTGGTTTCTTCCTCGGCGACTTTTTGGCCTTGATGGATTTCGCGGCACCCTCTTGAAAGATGCGGTCCCAGCTTTCTGAAAACTTGATCGTTGTGCCGGAGTGAACCGTGTAGCCCGTCATTGAGTGCTCCTTTCAAAATGTCCCGTAGGTCAGGCTTTCCAGCCTGACCTAAATTGGCAAAACGACGACAACCGTGAATCGGGTCAGCCTGGAAAGGCTGACCTACTTTTAGCAACCGCTGGCGCTGCCTCGCAAACGCTCACCGACCTCCGCGTCGGCCACGAGATCGCGTGTCGAGGTACTCGCCCAACGCGCGATCGTACGGATCGGTCGTCCGTAATTTGAAGTAGTCGCAACCGAGCGCTCCGCAACCAGCCGCCAACTCTTTGCAGAAGCAACGGTAGTTTTCGAGGTAGTGCTTTCGCAATCGATGTGGGTCCACCAAGACGTGATTCGAAAGCCGTTCAAGATTGCGGAACTTCGTCGGCCGAGCGAACGGAAACTCTTCCTCTTCCGGTGCGACGACGTGCAGCAGTACGACTTCGTGTCGTGAGTGTCGCAACTCCTTCATCGCCGCCAGCACCTTCTCGACCTCGTCAAACAAATCGCTGACGACAAACACCAAGCTGCGCCGTTTGAGCGTCGGCACGATTCCAGCCAGGACATCGCCGAGACTTGTTTCGCCGCCCGGTTCGCGTTCACCGAGCATTGTCGCGATCCGTTCAAAGCTGTGAGCCGCCGTTGATGGTTCCGCGATGTCACGCACCGCCGTATCGAACGTCATCATCCCGACCGCGTCGCGTTGTGACAGCAACAGATAGCCCATCGCCGCCGCCACCTGCCGAGCGTAATGCCACTTGCTCAGTGTCTTGCCCGAGTAGTTCATGCTGCCTGAAGCATCGACTAGCAAGTACGCCCGCAGGTTGGTCTCGTCTTCGTATTCCTTGATATAGTACTTGCCGGTCTTGCCGAACGCTCGCCAGTCGATGTGCCGGATCTCGTCGCCGGGGTAGTACTGCCGATGCTCGACGAATTCGATGCTGGCCCCTTTGAACGGACTCTTGTGCTGCCCGATCAAGTAGCCTTCGACGACCAACTTCGCGACGACCTCTAGCTTGCCGAACTTCGCCAGCGCGGTTGGGTCCGACAGCGGCACATCGTCGCCAGCATTTTTTCCGAAAGTGGATTGCATGAGTCGCTCGACGGCCGACTCCTCGACACCAATGCTGGGCAGTTGATGCCGGCTCGAATCGAAGTTTCTTCGGAGACGTTAGGTATCGCCGTAACGCTCGACATTCGGCATGCCAATGCCCCGATCAGGAACACTCTGGCTGCTCACGGTGACCGTTGACTTGGGTTTGGACGCTGGGACCGCCGTGGAAGTTGCCGGTGCAGAACGCGCTGGCACATACGCCCGAAGAGTCAATCCCGGTCCTAAAACTCGCCTTTGATTACTCTGGTACTGCGGCGTCATTGTGAATTTCCCATCGTCGAAAGAGCGGTTGCCAGCAATCTCGCAGCCGCGAGATTCAAACGGGCGGATGTCTTATCGACATTTCCCAATTCCGTAAATTGGTCATTCTGCGTGGAGAGTCCCACCGCCAGCCGAACGACACCCCAAGGTGAGGGGTTACTCCAACTCAAACTAAATCTGACTGGCACACACATTATCGTGGTCTCACCGGGAAGAAAACCAACATCCAAGGCGTCTTGTTCCGAGTCCGAACGATCGACACACCGGGCGACCTCATACCAAGCCTGAACGACGGTATTTCGTAACTGCCCCAGCGAGATTCTGGGGGGCTGACAGGGGTTCGCACAATCTGCGTTGGCTTGAGGGGCGACTGCGACACGCTCCAACAGTTGCGTCCCCGGCAACTTCACATACAACGAAGCGGTCAATTGGGTGAAATACGCTGCGTCGCTGAACGCTGTCAGAAACTGATTGAGCAGTTCGCTTCCGTAGGTTTGGTCCCGAGCGATCCTGGCGAATTCGTCGAGAAACTTCTGATTATCGGTTCGTTCCGCAATCGTCGATTCGGAGACGGGTTTCCAGGCAATGCAGTAATCGCAGCCGGGCTGCGGAAACGGGATCCGAATCGCAAACTGACCCGGAGCCAACACCCGCAATTGCGACTGCAATTCTTCAACACCCTCAGACCGCTCTGACGGCGGATCGCCGATGCAAATGATTGGGGACTCTTCGGGGGCGAATTCCGAAGGCAATGTCACATGCATCTCCAAGGCCGCGACTGTGTCTGGCGGCTTGCAGAGGGCGGACTCGTAGCCGCGCATTCGCAGCGACGAGGTTGCTCCCACTCGACCAGCCGCTTGCAACTCTTCCTCGGAAAGAAAACCGCCACACCTCCAAACATAACAAAGGTCGATGTTGGCAATCTTGTCGATCAGGTCTTCCGGAACCTTCCATCGCAGACACCAAGTGTTGGGCTTGTGAGGATGCGGCTCAAAACTCACATCCACGTCCCTGGGAGCCGTCCCATCTTGGGGATACACGGTGGCCTCCGCGAAGTCGATGAATCCCGCCGAATTTCGGACCGGCTGCTCAAATTCTTTGAAATGCAGACGCCAGTCGGTGTATTTCCAATACACCCAAACGTCTCGTTCGCGCGTGAATTCCACCATCTTGACGATCTCGCTCTGGATCCGGCCGGAGGTGAGCCGGGTTCCCAGCCGTCGGAGTTGCGACTGTCGCAACGAAACGGGATCGCACAGTGGATACTCCTTTTCGTCCTCCCATTGTCCGTCACGTCGTCCGACTTTCCGCAATCGAACCGAGCGATCACTCTTCAGGACAATGACGTTGAAGCTCGCGTGGTCGGGGTTGGTTCCTTGGCCGGTTTCCGTTCCTGTTACGGAACCGGCACCGACGACTTTGACCCCACTGCGTCCCGCGCTCAACGACGAGTACCCCGCGCCATTCCAGGCATGTTCATGGCCATGCAACACCAGATCGACGTGCGCTTTGGTGAGCGTTTCCAAAAACTTTCCGGAATTCACCAGCGTTGTCAGATTGAGCAGCCGGCCCAGATCATGCTCCCACTTCGATTCGAGTTCGCGAATCGACAGCAGGTGATGATGCACCAGCATGATGCTCAAGTCGCAGGCTTGATTCCGCGTGGCTTGAACGATGGGATTGAAGAACTTCTCATCGACATAGCCGCGGGCGGAGACATCCGCATCTTTGCTGGAGTCTACGGAAATCAAACCCACCCGCCATGCCGCTGAGCCGTTTCCAATCGTTCGAACGATCCCACGCGTGCCGGGAATTCGTTCCTGGAACTCGGCTTCAAAACCTCCGTTCTCCTTGGCCGCCAGAGTGAATAGCCAAACCAGCAACCGCACCGCGATCCACAGGACAACTGGTGTCGCAACTGCGATCGACGCCGCGACAGCCCACGAATACCGATGAACCAGACTGCTGAACAACACCACGGCCAATATGGCGGAAGCCAAGAGGACGTAACGGCGACCAAATCGCCGCGGAGAAAATAGACGATTCCCTTTCCAATACCGATCATGGTTCCCGGCACAAACAAAGTACTCGATATCCAGATTATCCAAGGCATGACGAACGCGTTCAAAGTCACTGCCACGAGGCGTATCGACAAGGTCGCCTGACACCAGAATCAACGCGGGCTTGAGTTCGTTCACAAGGTAGGGTCGCAGGTGTTCTTGCCAGAACTTCACCGCTCCGGGACTCCCAAAATGAAGATCGCTGAGATGGACAATCAGCAATTCATCGGACACCGGACGGGCGGGACGATTCATCATGGCGCTCCAGTCGACGCATGTAATGCACGTTGATGTTTCGCCAGGATATCGAATGACTCACGGAATGGCACTCAGCCTTTCCCCCCGAAAACGATCGTCAGGAGACAGCGTCGGTGGGTGTTATGGCCCCTGAGATTCGTGCTGTTGTCGAACTCGGTTTCGGTTTTCGGACCAAGCCGGGAGTGACGTCGAGGTCCAGTGGCGCGACGTGGCCTTGAGCGAGCAGTTCCCAGGCGATGGCTCCCATCGCGGCGTTGTCGGTACACATCTCGCGCGGAGCGATGAAAAGTTCAGACCGCTGGCGGCGACACATTTCTTCGAGTCGCAGCCGAAATGCACTGTTGGCCGCCACGCCGCCACCAACCAGCAGCCGAGTCCGATCCCGCATCCGCAGAGCTTGCCGACATTTGCCGACGAGGACTTCGAGCGCGGCCGCTTGAAAGCTCGCGGCGAGATCAGCGACTCGTTGCGGAGTCAGTTCGGGAACCGGCTCGCGCGAGCCGGGGATGCCGTTGGCTTTGTAGAGCACGGCAGTCTTCAGCCCGCTGAAGCTGAATTCGAGCCGCTCCTCTTTGAGGAACACTCGCGGGAAGTTGAACGCCTTCGGATCACCGTTGAGCGCCGCCTGCTCAATCGCCGGGCCGCCGGGATACGGCAGACCGAGGATCTGCGCGACCTTGTCGAACGCTTCACCTGCGGCGTCGTCGATCGTCGCTCCGAGCCACTCGAATTCGGTCGGCCCGTGGCAGTCGTACAAGTTCGTGTGCCCACCACTGACGACCAGCCCGATCGCCGGAAAGATGTCGCGCCCCGCCTGCATCCGGCAGGCGTAGAGATGCGCCTCGATGTGATTGACCGCCACCAGCGGCAAGCTTGTCGCCAGCGCGAGCGTTTTCGCCGCCGTCAGCCCCACCAGCAGCGAGCCAACCAACCCCGGCTGTGTCACGACCGCGATCGCCGACAGATCGTCGAGCTTCACGTTCGCCTTCCGCAAAGCCTCGTCGATCACCGGCAGGATACAGCGGACGTGTGCTCGCGAGGCGATCTCCGGCACAACGCCGCCGAACCGCTCGTGCAATTCATTCTGGCTGGCGACGACGTTCGACAAAACGGAGAGGTCTCGCCGAATCACCGCCGCACCGGTCTCGTCGCACGAGGACTCGATGGCCAAAAGCAGGTCAGTCGCGCACACCATCAACTCCCCTCAAGTGAACCACCACCAGTTGTCTTTGATCCACTCAAAGAAATCGTCGCCCCAACGGTAGCCGCAAAAACCACAAATCAGTGCTCCGGCAACCATCGTGTCACCCGGAAACCAAAGTGTCTCGGCAAGCAACCAAACGCAAATGCCCAGTCCGGCCAACGCACCAATCACTGCTCCCAACAACAGGCCGTAGATGGCATCCAGCGTATGCTCGCTGATTGGCGGAGGCTCTCGCATTGCAAGCTCGTTGCCAGACGTGTTTGTGATAACGGCCATCGGCTTTCGGCCATCAGCCATCGGCCGGTCAGACTGCGGGAGAGTACAACACATCGGGTTCGTCACAGCCGGGACTGTACAGCACGAGGCCGCCTTTCGAGTCGTTGACTCGCACAACGCAGTCCGGTTCGCCGTTCGCGGCGTGAGCGAGGATCGCTTCGAGGGCTTGCACGGCCGCGACGGTTTGACGGTCGGAGGCGAGGTCGTTGTACGAGAGCTTTTGGACCTCGGCCAATCGAGCGGCTCGACCGGACGGATCGCCGGCGTGTTCGACGTAGGCCAGTTCTCGAACGAAGCGTTCGATGACCTCAATACCGTAGCCGCGTTGAGCACGCTCGCCCCACGGTTCCAGACACTTGCCGTTGTAGTGCGTGTTGATCGTGGTCTTCAGTTCGATCGGCGTTTTGCCTTCGACGGTCAGTTCGATGCCGCGCTTGCGCGAGTGGCCGTTCCAGACGCCGTTGTCGAATCGGAACTGAACTTCCTGCTCGACGTAGCCGGGGAAGTTGTCAGGCGTGACCCAGGAGGTGTGGATGTCGAACGCCGCCTCGCGACCGTCGGCGTATTCGTAGACCATCCGCATCTGATTGCTGTCCCACGTCGGGCCGTCTTTGGGTCCAACGATGCCGCGCTGGCCGGTGGCGGTGATCGTTTTCAATCGGCCGCCGAAGCTGAAGTCGATCAGTTTGATGTAATGCACCGCGACGTACGTTCCGGGGTTGCGGCCTTTGATCCACTCGGCGAATTGGCCGCCGGAGATCGACTTCGGTTCCAGCAGCGAGCAGTAGCCGTTGTTGACGTGTTGCAGAACGTTGTCGGCGACGAGCGTCCGCAGTCGCTTGTGATCCGGGTCGAGCAGCTTGTGGTAGACGACCTTCGCCAGCACGTTCTTCTTTTTCGCAAGCGCCACCAGCTCGTCGAGTTCTTGCAGCGTCAGCACCGACGGCTTCTCGATCAGCAGATGCACTCCCGCTTCGAGGATTTGCTTGGCCCCCTCGAAGTGCCGATTGTCGGGAGTCGCGACACAGGCGAAGTCCACTCCCGATGCGAGCAGCTTCGTCACGCAATCGTTGCCTGAAAAATTCTGGAATGCCCCGATCGAGTTGCCGGCTTCGGCTCGATATTTCTCGGCGCGGCTGCCGGTTCGCGAGGCGACGGCGGCCAGCGGCACATCGACGTCTCCGAACTTCCGGTCGTAGACGCCGGCGACGTGTGCTCGTTCAAAGAACGGGCGATACGTCTCGTCAAAGATCATGCCCATGCCGACCATGCCGGCCCGAAGCTGCTTTTTCTGGGTAGTGCTCATGGCGGCGGATTCTAGGAAGCAACACGAGCAGGATGTAGGGTGGGACAAGCTCGCTTCGAGCGCCGGCACACCACAAATGTTCTCGGCGATTCCTGGTGGGCCAGCGCTCGAAGCAAGCTTTGTCCCACCCTACTTGCGGAGCCGCAGCGTGGCGGCGATCAGCCGATGGTCGGAGCCGTCGTGCTCCCCGATGTGACATTCGCGAACCTCCCACGAGTCGTTCGCCAGAATGTGGTCGATGCGCTGCCACGGCGTGTTGCTCGGCCAATGCCGGAAGCGTTTGCACGGCGCGGTAAAGCCGAAACCGAAGGCGGCCGACTCGAAGGCATTCGTGAGATCGCCGAACGACTCGCGATAGACGCTGCTCGACGTCGGCATGTTGAAGTCGCCGACGACGATCAGCGGCAACTCGGACTGGTGCTCGGTGACGAACGCTCGCACCTGCCGAGCCTCCTCGGAACGTTCGACGGTCGCGCCGGCCAGAGTCAGTTGCGAGTCACCGCTGAGCAATTCCAACGGACGCAATTCGACCAGTGACTTGCGAGCGGTCATCAGATGCAGGTCCGTCAGCACAAACTTGCCGAACGGAGCATCGACTTCGACGGCCACGCTCGACAAGTGGGAAAACAGTTCCGTCTGACATTCGCCCAGCATTCGCAGCGGCCACTTTGAGCCGACCCAGAGACCGCGCACATGAATCTGGTGCCAGCCCTCAAAATGTTCGAGCAGCAAACGGGGAGGTCGCATCGCTTCCTGGAAGGCGACGACGTCCGGTTTTGCCCGCTGCACCTCGCGCAGCACGAGACTGAAGTCGGGAGCAAAATTCTGCACGTTGCAACTCACGATGCGCAGCGTCCGCTCGTCTTTCGCGACAGGCGACTCGGATTCGGCCAAGCGGTTCCAAGGCACGTTGAACTCGGTGATCGTGACCAATGCGAACAACAGCGTTGCCAGATTCAGCCAGAACGTTCGGGAACGAGCCAGCAGTGAAGCGGCCAGCAACAGCAGCCCTGGCAACAGCCCTGGCAACCGAGGCAGAAACGTCGCGATGCTGCCGAGCCAGTGCGTTTCGGAAACTTCCCAAATCAGAAGCCAGGCTCCGACCGTACCGATCAGATGTGCCGCCGACAGCCAACGGAGCCAGCGAGCGGCGCGCGGAGGACGCGGAGTTCGTTGCATCGGTGTTGTCGTGGAGTGAGGTGACATTGGAGGTTGTGCTGAGATGAACGATTCGTGGATTGTGACCAGCACGACGCGCAAGCGAGTGGTCCCGACAAAAAACACTCGCTTGCGCGTCGTGCTAGTGTGATACAGCGGCCTTTGACTTTCGGCTTTCGGTTGGAGACAGCACTGACAGCCAATCCAGTTTTTGTTCGGCGGCGTGGACGAGTTGGGCCATCTCCCAGGCGGTGACGTAGTGCAATCGGAAGTTTGGATGCTCGGCGGCGGCGCGGGCGAAGTCTTCGTGGAATCGAACCGTCGGTTGGCCGAGTAACGTGTCGATGTTGCCGTCCTTGCAACCATGCGTGTGCAGTTTGACGAACAGCCAATTCGGCTGGCCGAGTACCTGCACTCCGGATCGCAACCACAACTGCATGCGTCGCCAGGACGGAGCGAAACCGTCGTGAATGTCGGCGTTTTCAATTCGCGGGATCAAGCCGAGTTTGCGCCGCGACCAATCGAGTTCCAGCGGACCTTGAATCATCAGCAGATGATCGCGCGGCGAGGCGTTTCCGGCACGAGCACGCAGGCCGGCGTCGTGCGACTTGCGTTGACCGGGAATGTCGTTGGCGTAGTAGATGCTGTTGATCGTGCGTGTCTGTGTGTCGGTCGGGGCGGATGGCAGCGTGAAGTCGGCGTAGCAGCCGGTCTCGCGGAGCACCGTCAACTCTTGATCGACTCCGCACCAGCGGCCGTCCGGACGACAGTTGCACAACGCCCAGTTGCCGTGAATGAACCCGTACGTGATCTCGCCAGTGATCGGATCGCGACGGAGCAACCCATGCCGATGAAACAACGTGTCGCGAAAGGATTCGAGCCTCTCGCGCAGCGAGTCGGCGGTGTCGTTGTCGTGATGCAGGTGAATATCGACATCTCCCCAACCGTCGGCACAGAGACCGGCGAGCCGATCGAGGTATTCGGGGTGATACTCGTCCTGCGGAAAGAAAAATGTGTGTTGTGGCGGTCGGCCGGAACTGTCGCGGAACCGGCTGAACAATTGGGGATACTCGGCACACCATCGATCGACGCGAGCGATCGCCGTCTCGTGGCTCGCGCCGTAGCAACGTGGTTCGTAGTGGTCGCAGATCGCGAGAAAGACATCGACCGGCTCGGCGGCGTTGAGCGGCAGGGCGCTCGCTGTCGGTCCTTTTGGCTGACCTGCGGCTAGCGCCGTGCCGCTCAAGGCGGATTGAACTCGACGCGCGGCCTCACGTCGCGCCGCTTTCTCCTCCAGACGTGGCCAGAGATAGCTCGGCAACCAGCGCTGCATGTGCCGCTGCTGAATTGCGAGCCACAGCAGTCCGACAAAGCCGGCGAGGGCCACGACACCGATCCCAATCAGAGTTGACCAATCACCGAACATCGGCCACCTCTAGTTCTCGCACGGGAAAGGGTGGTGATTCGGTCGGCCGGAGCCAATTCGACAATGTGGCGAATCGCAATGCATGATCCTCGACAAGTTGCTCGACCGCGATAACGGCTCGCGAATGATTGTCGTGCAACAACACGATGTCGCCGGATTGCGGGCGATAGCCCCTGATCCACTGCGACATCGCGTCGGTATCGGGCATCGTGAAGTCTTTCGGGTCGATGTTCCACAAGACGACTGTTTGCTGTTGCCGCCACAGGCCGAGAGATTTGCCGATCGTCAATGCCCCTTTGGGTGGTCGTGTCAGCCGGCAGTCGCGGCCGGTGAGGTCTTGAATCAGGCGTCGCGTCAGCGCGACCTCGCCGAGAAACCGAACGGCAGAAGTCAGCGACGGCTCGCTGTGAGTCCAGGTGTGATTGCCGAGTTCGTGTCCGTCGTCCGCAATGCGGCGGATGAGCTCCGGATGTTGCTCGGCGCGCTCGCCGATGACGAAAAACGTCCCACGAACGCCAGCATTGGCAAGGACATCGAGCAGCCGCGGCGTGTGTTCGGGATGCGGGCCGTCGTCGAACGTCAGCGCGATCTCGATTGGCTCGTCGGCAATCGCGAGGCGCGGACCTCGAGTCAGCAGCAGCGACTTCGGCAACACGACGGTGAATGCGGATTTCAGGAGTTGTCGCAGTTGACTCACGCGTCACCTCCATCCTCGGCCAGATCGGCGCTTCTGCCTGCGATCGACGAGTATGCCAGTTTGCCTCGAATCAATTGCCGCAGCAGCGTCGTCGCTCCGAGTTTCTTCGCGACGATACGAACGGTGCGATCCAACAAGCGGCAACCACGGAGGTACGCAAGGCAAAGTTGTGGCCAAACTCCAGGTGGGACCAGCCAGATCGTGCCGCTCGTCGATTTGGTCGTCGCGAACAGTTGCTTGTAGTCGGCCGAACCGCCGCCGAAGTCGAACACGTGCGGCGGATTGTCGCTCAACAAATCTTCGAGCACCTGCAACAGCAGCACTTGGCCAGGAGAGCGGTCGGAGAAGTCGCGGTCGTAGCCGACCTCTTCATAGTTGAATTGCCCCTTGTGTTGTGTGCCGATCAAAAACGCCGCCGGTTTGTCGTCCACGAACAGCAGATAGGAACGCAGCGATTGCTGAGTCGCCAGGACCGTGAAGAACCGCAGTTCCGCGTCGTTGTTGTGAATCCGCAGTCCGAGCTTTTCCGACTGCCATGTCCGTTGCGAGATCGTGTGCGCCAGTTCCAGAAACTCAGCGATTTGAGCAGGCTCGGAGATGCGGACGAGCCGAGTTGTGCCGATCTTCTTTTGCTTGCGTTTGAACGTGTTGCGAGTCTTCGACGAGAATTTCGTCCAATAGTCGGTCGGAATCGGCGGGAATTCGATCTTCAGCCGTTCTTGGATTCCCGTCGGACTGAACAGGCGGAATCCGTTTTCCCGCAGCGATTCGGCCGAGGCAACGAGCGGATCGTGGCGTTCGACGTCTTCGACCAGCAAAAATGTCGCGTGATGCTCGCGTGCGAACGTCGCGCATGCGGCCAGCATCCGCCGCGTCAGCGCTTCGTCGGTGTTGCCAAGCAGCCGATTGCCGACGAGCCGAAAGCCGTGCAGAGACGTCTTGAGGCTGAAGCCGCCAGCCTGTCGCAGCGACATCGCCTTCGGAGCGAGGATGCCAAGCGCGAGCACTTGGCCCGCTTGAGAGGCCTGACATAAAACGACGTCGGCGATCGACTCCGCGAACAGAAGATCGGGATGTTGCGACGGACGCGAAGTGAGGTCACGATCGAACAGCTCACACCAGCGCCAATAGGTCTGCGACAAGTGCAGGCGATCGGCTTCATCGACAACGTGAAACGTGAGCTCGACAGCCTGTCGCCCAGGCCCTTGTGGCCTGGAGGATTGATCCAATGTGGGATCGACCGACCCACAAGGGGTCGGGCGACAGGAGGACGCGCTGTTCGTGTCGGAGGTGAGCACCGGAAAATCAGTGGTCATAAAGGATCGATTCTTCGGGTTGTTGAGCAGTCAGTAGCCCAGGCCCTTGTGGCTTGGGAGATTCGGAGCACAGTGAGAGTCATCCGACCCACAAGGGGTCGGGCTACAGGTTGAGCCGGCTCCGGCGACGATGTGTCGCAGCGGAAGCTGTGTGCCGTTCCAATCGCGGGCGACATCGGCGTGCGTCGGGCCGAGATCGAGTTCCACGTCGCCGCGTTGCGCGCTGTCGCGCAGCGTGCGATGCAGCAACAGAGTGGCCAGCGGGAGTTGCCGGAATTCGGCATCGACTCCGGTCCAGACGGTTCGCAAATGTCCGCGCACCAACGTGTGGAAACGGAACGCGACGGGTCGCGATCCAACGAGCAATAGGCACAGGTCGGCAGCCGCGTGTTGCCACGCCCACGGAAGCAGATCGCGCAAGAACTGATGCCGTTCGGGAGCGTTCAGCACGGAGTCGGCTCGCGCCAATTGCTGCTCATCGTTGAGGGCGATGGTCAGACAGTCTTGGTAAAGCTCGTCTGGAAACTGTGGATGCGTGTGGCTGGTCGTTTGGGGTCGGAAGCGCACGAAGTTGGTCGGGCCGAGCGTCGCCAGGCGTTGCTCGCCGAGTTCGACCACGTTTCGTAGCGGCGGAGCGACTCGCGACCATAAATCTGCAAAGTCGCCGTCCAATCGCAACAAGCTTGTGCTCGTCCACGACTGCGAGCGAACCGACAATCCAGCGGCATTCAACGCCACCAACGTGCGGTCCTGCGGGTCAGGAAGTCCACGCAGATCAAGAGAGTGCTTCCGCGTCAGCTCTGTTTGCAATTGATTTCCAACGGCAAGCCACGACCAGTACGGATTCACTCCGAGCGGCCAGAGCATTTCGACTCCGACGTTTGGAAGAGTCAGTTCGCGTCGGCCATGTGTTTGTTGCTCGATCAGAACCGTCAGGCCGATCGTGTCACCGTTGCGTTCCACGCAGAAGACTCGCAACCGTTGTCGCTCGCCGAAATGAGTCCAATAAAGCTGCAGCCATTCCCACGTCTGGCAGAATGCGGGACGCAGCGTCTTGTGGAGCAGGTCACTCCACAGCGGTTGCAGTTCCGCGAGAGTCGCCAGGTCGTTGATCTCGAACACCGAAAGTGAGCCGCGATCGTCGTCATCCTCCGCGCACAAGCAGATCGACTGCGAATCCTCATCCGATCGCAGGCCCAGCTCATCGAGCGTGAAAAAGGATGAACTCATCGGGCGACCAACTCCTCATGTTGTGCTGGTACGGGCTCAGGGCGTGGTTCGCCGGAAGCGAGAAGCTCATGCGAGGCTGAGTGCCTTCGCAGGCCGCCGTCAAACAAGCTCTTAAGTTTCAGACCCGCATTCCAAAAGCCGCTGACCATGTGATTGACCGAGACGGTGAAGGACTCCACGCGATCTGCGGACTTGGCTCCCCAACGACTTTTGTAGTGCAGTTCGTTCGTGCCAAAGTCGTACCGCGTCACGCCGCGCGAGTAGCCCTCTTCAAACATCTGGCGATAAAGCTGCGAGCCGACGCGGTATTTGCTCCAGCCTTCGTCGTAGTTGTTCGCGATGACGTACCGCGTCGAGCCGACGGTTGCCGCGACGACGAAACTGATCGGCCGGTTGTCGGCCAGCAACAACCAACTGTCGAAGAAATCCTGCGGCGCGAGCCAGTTCTGAATCAGCTCGGACCAAAACCGCTGTTCGGTGGAGCCACTGAATCGCAGTCGGCCGCGCGGATCGTTCGCCAACCAACTTCGCTGCTCGACTTGAGCGAGCGCGGCCAGAAGGTCGGATGTCTCGGTCGCGGACGGGTGACTGAGATGCAGCAATTCGAGGCGATGATCACTCGCCAGTTTGTTCTCGTAGTTGCGGATTTTACGGAGGAACTTGCGGCCGAGCGTTGTCTCCTGGCACTCGTTCCAGGTGGCGGGCAAATCGGCGATGGCCAGCTCATCCGAGTTCTGCCGCTGAATCGGCATCTCAAGTTCGTTGAGCGCTGAGAGGACTCCGCGATGAGCCTCGTGTGACATCGGCCACGGGCCAAGCTGAAGAATGCTCCAACCGATCTCGACCAGGAACCAACCCAACGCACGGCCAACGGCGAACTCGTGAGTCTGCTCAGCCAGCACCAAACGCCACGGCTGGAAGTAGCCACCCATCGCGTTGACGCGCAACAGCCCAACTTTCGGATGTCCAATCGGCATCACACCGCACAGCCGGTTCTGTTCGTCGTAGACCGTCGCGAACTGCATGTCACCGGTCCACGGAGCGTGCGAGCCGATTGTGCGCTTCCAAATCGAGTACCACTCCGGGCCGAACAGACGCAACTCCGTCCGCACGCGGTCCAGCAGGTCTCGCCAATCGGCTTGCAACTGGTCGTTGTCTTCGAGTCGTTGGAGTTTGCAATGAAACATGGTGTGTGTTGTCCCACTAACCCGAAACGTCAGTTTTGAAGTTGCGTTGTTTTCAGCCCCGAAGGGGGCGGAACTCGACAGCCCAGGGCGAAGCCCTGGGATTTGAGCCATTAGGGGCCAAGTGTCAGTCAAAGGTAGTCACCCGCGGCGTTGCGTGGTGACAAAGTGTCAGTCAAAGGTAGTCACTGTTTGCGGTGCTTGTTTTTTGGCTTGTAGTCGATGGTTTTGATCTTGGGGTGGTCATGTGGTTCAC
>SYJG01000339.1 GCA_005798445.1 Planctomyces sp. | reverse complement strand
GTTCTCCTCCCGTTGCTCTCCACCCCGTCTCACGACGACGCAGTTACGTTCGGATACAAAGTTCAAACCAACTTCGACGAGGACTTACACCTCACTGATTCAATCCACTTGCAAACGCACTAGCCCTGTCGCTCCGCGACGGGAAAGCCGAACGTCGCTCGACGCTTTACCCCGTGCGGTCTCGAATGAGACGTATTGGCGAGCGGCAGGGCTACTTTGTTGTCATGTCCAATCTTGATTTCTCACTGCCGTTGACCGATCGAGCGTCCGAATCGCTGCAAGTGTTTCTGCTCGGCACGGTCGATTTTGATTCGGCGTTGCGACTGCAAGAACGGTTTCGAGACGATGTCATTCAACGTCGCGACCGACTGGGCGGCCTCTTCATCTGCGAGCACCCACCCGTCGTGACCATCGGCCGCGAGGGGAGCCAGTCGCACCTGGGACGAGACGTCTCGGAATTCAACAAACTCGGCATCGACGTCCGCTGGCTGAATCGGGGCGGCGGAGCGTGGATGCAAAGTCCCGGCCAAATCGCAGTCTACCCGATCGTGCCGCTCCAACGATTGGGCTTCGGTTTGGCCGATTACCGACAACGTTTGGAGCAAGCCGTCCTCGACGTCTGCCGCGAGCTGCATGTTTCGGCGCATCGCATCGACGAAGAGCCGGGGGTCTTCTGCTCGCTCGGCCAACTGGCGACCATCGGAGTCGCGGTGCGATCGTGGGTGACGACTCATGGCCTGACGCTCAACGTGAGTCCCGATCTGTCGCTGCTGCGCACGACTCGCTCAAACTCGCGCGGCCTGCGACCGACGTCACTCCAGGCGGTTCGGCAACGTCTGACCGCGATCCCCAAAGTCCGCGAAAGCCTGATCCGCAACCTCACCGAACGCCTGGGCTACGAGCATTCGCACCTCTTCACTGGCATCCCCGGCCTCAAACGAACCAAGCGACGAGTCTTCGCGGGAGAGTTGGAAGAATTACGGCCGCTCGAGTAGCCGCTTCGCGGCCATTTCCAGCCAGCCGCTGTGCCAAGTGTGTTCGAGCTTCGGGCCGTCGGCGTAGGCGTGTGAGATTTGAAGCTCGTTGAGCAACGCTTCCGCACGTTGGTGGTGGTCGCGGAAGCTGCCGTAGCCGAGGTGAATCAAGCGAGCGGTTGGCTGTTCGCCAGCCTTGGGACGAAGCGCGACCGCCCGGTCGCGCAGCAGGTTGTCGAGGCGGTACGACGAAAAATTCTCAGGCGTACCGTAGATCGGTCCCATACCGAATTGGTCCGGCGCGGTCTTCATCAGCGGAGCATCCCACGCGGCGGCTTTCACGAAGAGGTCGGGGTGTCGTAGCAAGAGGCTCCACGCTCCGTAGCCGGACTTGCTGAAGCCAACCAGCAGCCGGCCGTCGCGTTCGGCGAGGGCGGGATAAAGTCGCTCGATGGTTGGGACGACGACTTTCAGAAAGTACGTTTCTTGGCGAATCGTCCTGTTAGTCGGGTGATCGGCGTACCACGGCAGATGCGAGAACGTCGGCGCGACGCAGATCAGTCGGTGCTTGTTGGCCAGGTCGAGCGTCTTCGCTTCGAGCAGTCCGTCCCCGTAGCGTTGCTCGGTGTTGGCTTCGACCGGCAAAAGATACAGCACGCGCAAACGCTCAGCGGCTTCAAGTTTCTTCGGCAGGAGCAAGCGGATCAGCGTCTCCCCCGACTGGAACTCGGACGCGACGCGATGGACTCGGAAACCGTGCTCATCGACAACAGCGTCAGAGACTTGCGCGGCATCCGCAGCGAAACAGGCAGTCAGAAGTAGGATCGAGGTGAGCATGGCGTTCGGTTGGATCGTGTGAACGTAGTCGCCTCGTTCCGCGAGGCGAAGCTGAATGGATAATCTTTCAAACACGAGACAGAAATGTGAGCCTTTTGGAATTCGCTCCGCCACGCGGAACGTGGCGGCTACGTTCATGCACTCGCGAGGTTTCTGGTGGATCACGGTTGCTCGTACAACAGCTCGGCGATGCGGCCGAGGTCTTTGCCGGCGGTGGTCGTGGTCAATCCGTTTCGCAGCGGAGCGTTGTTGACGAACAGGGCGAAGGCGAGCGTGTCTCCCCTTGCGGTCGTCATGTAGCCGGCGAGGGCTTTGCTGGTCATCAGCGAGCCGTTGTTCATGACGTTGTCCCAATAGAGCGTGCCGGTTTTGGCGGAGACTTTGTCTTTCGCCGGACTGTCGGGTCCGACCGATTTGGCGAGCGTGCCATCAATGCCGAGGCGTGGCATGGCTCGGCGATAGGCGTCGAAGTCGGAGCGGGTCGCCATGTGTCGCAGGAGTTGGACGGTTGCCGCCGGAGTTGTGTAGTCCGATCGCGATCCGCCGGCACCGCCGCCAAACGAAATCGTGTCCACATCGACGCCGGCTCGTTTGAGGAAGTCGTGTTGTCGTCGCAAGCCTTGCGAGAGTGTCCGCTCGCCGTGCTTGGCGGCGACCAGCAGAGGCAGCGTGCTGGCGTGCAGGTTGTGGCTGACCTTCAGAATCAGCCGAGCATTCTCGGCGAACGGCGGCGAGACGAACTTCGCGACGTTCGGCAGCTTGAGCGTTTCGTCGCGCGACGGCAGTTTGTCGGCCGGATGATCGGCTGCGGCCGGAGCCTCGACATCGACGCCTTGTCGATTCAAGGCTTCAATCAGCAGCGTGCGTGCGAACGAATTCGCGTCCGCCGCTTCGAGCACTCGCAGGACAGGCTTGTGTCCTTCGGCGATGCGACCCGAAACGCTGATCCGCCCGCTGCCGAGATCTCGGACCGACGTCTCCGTCTTGCCCTCCTTGGCGACGGTCTCGACGTGCGTTTCGAACCGGAACGATTTCGATTCGGGCCGCCATTTGACCTCCGCCGGTTGGCCGGCCTTGGCGGGAGTGATCGTGAAGTCGAGCACGTTGTCGTTCACGCAAATCGGAGTGATCCGGCCGGGACCACTGCCGGAGCCTTCCGCTTTCTCGAACAGGCGGTCGTCGATCAGAACGTCACCTCGGACTCGCTTGATGCCTGCCTGCGCGACCTGGCGGGCGAGTTCGTTCAGCCCGGCCAGCGGATCTTGCGGTGTCAGTTCCGACTCGGTTCCGCCGCTGGCGTAGGTGTGGTCGCCGTTTGTGAACGCGATCTCGCCGGCTTCGGTCGTCCGTCCGCCGAGCGTCAGGTCGCCGCTGGCGATCAGGATCAGGTCGCCTGCGAGTTCCCCTTTGTCGTTGACCGCGCCGCGACGCACGATCGGCGTTTCAAAGCGATGGTCGGCTCCGAAGGCATCGAGAGCACACGCAACCGAGAAGCATTTCGTCGTGCTCGCCGGAGCGAAAAGCTTCTCCGAGTTCAGCTCGTACCGCACTACGCCGGTCTTCAGATCGACGGCCAGCAGCCCCCAATGAGCCTGCTTGTACTTCGCCGAGTCCATGACCTCACGGACTTTCGGCGGAACTCGGTCTTCGGCGAGGGCTGAAACGCCACCGAGAACGGCAACCAAAACGACCAGCCGTCGAGACAGTCGAAGAATACGAGACACGGATGGCTCCTCGTAGCGGTGGGTGATTTTCTCTGGCCCGAATGGAATGGCGGCCGGAATGGGTGGCACATCTTATCCGTCTCGTTGCGGCACGCGAGGATGCGATCGTTGCCGACGCGTCTCGCTTCAAATGAATGAGGGACGCATCCGCCACCAGCGCCAGTTTGCTCTTGTCTTTGCCGCGAGATAGCTTGCCCGCCCGGCAACGAACGAAACTCTTGAGGAGAGTAAACCATGACTGATCGTGGACTGACTCGACGTGAATGGCTGGGAGCGGGTGCTCTGGCGGCGACGGCCGCGGCGGCTCGCGCCGAAACCCCGCCAGTAAAAGCTTCGGGCAAAGTGAAATACAGCTTCAACACCAGCACGATTCGGGGCCAAAAGGTTGGACTGACTCGCGAAGTCGAGATCGCTGCCGCGGCGGGCTACGACGCGATCGAGCCGTGGATGGGGACGGTCAACGACTTCGTCAAAGGGGGTGGATCGCTCAAAGACCTCGGCAAGAAGGCTCGTGACTTGGGGCTGACGGTCGAAAGCGCGATCGGGTTCGCTCGCTGGATCGTCGATGACGATGCCGAGCGGGCCAAGGGATTCGAAGAGGCCAAGCGAGACATGGACGCGTTGCAACAACTCGGCGGCAAGCGGATCGCGGCCCCGCCGGTCGGTGCTCACGACAAGGGACCGGTCGATTTGCTGAAGGCGGCCGAGCGGTATCGTCAGCTCTGCGAACTCGGCCGGGAGTTTGGGATTGTCCCGGAAGTGGAAGTCTGGGGGTTTTCCAAGGCACTTTCACGCCTGGGTGAGACGGCGTTCGTCGCGCTGGAATCAGCCCATCCCGACGCGACAATCTTGCCGGACATCTACCACCTCTTCAAAGGGGGATCGGGCTTCGAGGGGCTGCGGCTGCTGAGCAGTTCCGCCGTGCAAGTCTTCCACGTCAACGACTACCCGGCCGACTTCCCTCGCGAAAAAATCGCCGACAAAGACCGCGTTTATCCGGGGGACGGCATCGCTCCGATGACCGAGATCCTGCGGTCGGTGATCCGCCCCGACCGGCCGATCGTCCTGTCGCTGGAGCTGTTCAACCCGGAGTACTGGAAGCAGGACGCCTTGCAGGTGGCCAAGACCGGCTTGGAGAAAACGAAAGCAGCCGTATCAAAAGCGGTCGGGTGATGAAGTGCTCAGACGTGGGAGACGACCATG
Source organism: Planctomyces sp. (assembly GCA_005798445.1). Classification (GTDB taxonomy): domain Bacteria; phylum Planctomycetota; class Planctomycetia; order Planctomycetales; family Planctomycetaceae; genus SXKJ01. Next base: position 9,953 of record SYJG01000339.1, on the reverse strand, counting down.
TCCGGCTTCGGACTTCTGCTTGTGTTGGCAGGAATCGTCATCGAGCTTGTTGCGATACCAGCGTCGTGTTCGCAAAGGGTCCGAATGGCGTTGCCTGTGCCGGTCGAGTCGTCGGAGATTTGGTTGATTGTCATCGGACTCGTCTGCCAGGCAGTTGGCAGCTTGATGATGGCCTTCTGAGAATTCGTGACAAATCGTCGCGTCACAACTCTGGATTCCGAAATTGTCACAGATATACTGCGACCGCCTGAACCGTCGGTCTGTCTTGCTCAGCGGCTGGGAACTGTTGAAACCACTTCGACTGACGTGATCCGGCTCAGGACTAGCTGTCCATGCAAACCAGCACCTTGTCGGTTGGATCCGGCTCGCTTGTGGACTTGATTCCGTCTGCTCCAACTCTCGAACCTGCTGCCGAGTCACAGACGGCGCACGCCACGACGTCGATCGACTTCGTGGTTCAAACGGCCGGTGCTGAAGTCGCTTGCGAACCGACTTCGCAACTCGCGCCGCCGCCGAGCAGAGCGGTGGTAAGCGAACGTCGTACTACGCCACCGAAGGTCGCACGACGCGCGATTTCTCGCCGCACTTGCTCGCTCATGGGCGTGCAGATTGTCGGCAGTGGCTCGTATGTGCCGGAGAACATCGTCACGAACGCCGATCTGCGTGAGCGCTACGGCTTCGATCCGGATTGGATCGAGCAACGGACTGGTATCTTCGCTCGCCGTCACGCCTCACGCGATCAGGCTACGAGCGATCTGGCCGCCGAAGCTGCGAAGAGAGCCATCGAAAACGCGGGTGTGAAGTCGGACGACATCGACTTGCTGATCGTCGGAACGTTTACGCCAGACCATCTGTGTCCTTCGACCGCGTGCCTCGTTCAAGAGAAGTTGGGACTCGATGTGCCGGCGTTCGATTTGTCTGCCGCGTGTTCAGGGTTCGTGTACTCGCTGGCGACAGCGTCACAATATGTCGCGACCGGCAACAGCAAATTGGCGCTGGTCATCGGAGCCGACTGTTGCAGCAAGATTGTGAATCCGCTCGACAAAAAGATCGCTCCGCTGTTCGGAGATGGAGCCGGTGCCGTGTTGGTCTCGCGCGGTTCGTCCGAGCAGGGCTTGGTGAGCTACCAGCTCGGCTCCGATGGCGGCGGTGGGCCGCTGCTGGAATGCTCGGCGGCGGGGACGCGGAATCCCGTTTCGATCGACGACATCACGGCCGGCCGACAGTTCTTGAACATGGACGGCAAAAATGTCTTCATGTGGGCCGTGCGAGTCGTCGAGGACACGATCCGACTGTTGCTCGAAAAGTCCCGAACGAGACTTGAGGATGTGTCGCACTTCTTTCTGCATCAAGCGAACGCGCGCATTCTGGATCATGTCGTCGAGAAATTGGGCGTGCCTCGTGAGAAAGTTTTGATGCAAGTGGATCGCTACGGGAATACGTCGGCCGGTTCGATCCCGCTGGTGCTGGACGAAGCGGCTCGCGCCGGACGCATTCGAGCCGGTGACACCATTCTGATGTGCGGTTTCGGCGCGGGTTTGACGTGGGGTACCGCACTGTTTCGGTGGTAGAAATCTCTGCGTGGTGGCGAGGTCATGCCATGAACGAACTCATCCGCAAGCTGTTGGGGAAGACAATCGTGGTTTCGCTGCGAATCGCCGGCGCGATCCCGATCAAAGGAATTTTGACCTCGGCCGAGGATGGCTGCTTGATCATTGAGCAACTCAAGGGCACTCGTCGAGTGGCGGTCCACATCCCGCTGACTTCGGTGCTGTTTTTCGTCGAAGAGCATGAAGAACATCATTGAGTTGAGTCGATTCCAACCCGCCGCTGACCGCATTTCTGCAGGTCGCTTGCCACTTTGAGATGCAGCGTCTCAAGAACGACAGAATCAGTCCGATAGGGTCGAGTTCTGCGGAAGTGTATTGGCCGCCGCGAAAATGCCCGTTTTGTGGAATGAGCAAACGCTGTCGTGCGGCGGCCGCATCCGATTCACCGAAAGGGGTTGGAGAGGCATTGCCCCAACCGGTAGATTGCAGCGGCATTTCCCGTTGGGATGTGAAATGCCACCGAAGCGTGACGAGCTGATGTGGCCATCCTCCGATTCGCGAGACTGATTTATGAGCACTCCAGGCGAGCAGAAATCCTCCAATTCTGGCGATTCCCAGAAGCCGTCAGGCGGCGATTTCGATCGCACACTTCCGGAGGGAATCTTCGACCAAACACTCACCGAGGATGCCCTCGAAAGTGCTCCAACTCCGCCGTCCCCGGACGAGACTCCGCACAAAGACAATTTCGACGGATCAGAATCGCCCAACGATGCGGCAACGATGATCGGTGACGAGTCGCCTGCAGACGACGTAGGTGCGACGATGATCGGCGATGACGCGCCCGCGCCGGACGAAGGCGCGACGATGCTTAGCGATGACGATGGGGGCTCCGCATCCGAGGACGATTATGGAAAAACACTGCCCGATGATGCGCTTGCCGAAGCCGGCTCAATCGAGGAGGACGTCGCCGGTAAGACAATGATGATGGACTCCGCTGCGGGCGACGGCGACGCAGACGCCAATGACGACTACGGCAAGACTATGCCAGAGGGAGCACTTGCCGAAGCAAACGCAGATGAGGAAGACTTCTCCGGGAAAACAATGATCTTGGACTCCGCTGTCGGAGACGATGACGGAACCGGTGCCGAAAAATCGCTTGGTGGTGCAACTCAGGAACCAGCGGACGACTTGAATGACGCCGACAAGACGATGGTGGCCATGGAGTCCGCATCAGAAGCGGACGGCGGCGATGAATTCGGCAAAACGATTCAGGTCGATGCCTTCGCGGCGACGATGACCGACGACGGCGACACTTTGCCTCAGGAAGATTTTGATGGCAAAACCATCGTCGGCACCGACAGCGCGGCCGATCAAGACATTCCTCCACCTCCGCCCAAAGCAACTCCACCCAAAGCAACTCTGCCCAAACCCAAGGTTCCCGTCGGCAGGACGATCGTTGGGTCTGACGCGCCGCAACCTCGCGGGGCGAAACAGGTGACACGAGCCGGTGGATTGACGTCGGTTCAAGGAACGGAAGTCGGTGACGCGAACACCGTCGATGGCATCGAAAAGGACAATCTGAATATCGCGATCCGTCAAATCACGGGGCTGAGTTACGGCAGGATTCCTAAAGCCGATTTCAAGCTGGTCAAGGTGCTTGGCGAAGGGGGAATGGGCATCGTCTACGTCGCCAAGCAGCAGTCGCTCGGCCGTGAAGTGGTCTTCAAGACGCTCAAGGCCATGCCGGATGCGCAAGCATCGAAGCTGAAAGCGAGTGGTACGTATGGCTCGGTCATCAAGCATCGGTCCGACATGTTCGTGTCCGAGGCGGTCGTCACCGCCGACTTGTTCCATCCGAACATCATTCCGATTTACGAAATGGCCGAAGCGCCCGACGGTTCGATGTTCTACACGATGAAGTGGGTCCGTGGTGAAGGCTGGCACAACCGCATCAAGGACATGACGATCGAGGAAAATATCGAAGTGCTGATGAAAGTCTCGGACGCGATGGCGTTCGCACATTCGCGGAACATCGTCAACCGCGACCTCAAGCCGGAAAATGTGATGCTCGGGGGATTCGGTGAGACTATTGTTCTCGACTGGGGCTTGGCTCTGCCGTTCGGCGAAGGCAAAGGCCGCTTGCCGTTGGCGACAACCGCCGGACTCGGTTCGGGTACCCCCGCGTACATGCCGCCGGAATTGATCGCCGGACCACTGAATAAGATCGGACCCGCCTGCGACATTTACCTTTTGGGAGCCATGCTATTTGAGGCCGTCACTGGGAAACCGCCGCACGACTTCGCATCCTCGCAGTCCAAGACTCAATCGGCCGGTGCGAAAATGGCCGAGATTCGCCGCATCGTCGTCGAGAACATCATTCGTGAGACAGAACATGCCGGCGAGTTGATCGACATCGCGAAGAAAGCGATGGCCACGAAAGCGGAAGACCGGTATCCGACCGTCGTCGATTTTCAGAACGCGATCCGCGAGTACCAAAAGCACGCCGCCAGCCGCTCGCTGGTGGAACGTGCGAAAGAGCTGACGAAAGTCAGCGAACCGGTCACCACGGAAACCAAACCCGCTGCCGATGCCCCAGCCCTCGGATACTCGAATTACCAGAACGCGCTGGCGCTGTACAACGAATCGTTGCGCGAGTGGCCGGGAAACCATCACGCTCGCGAAGGCCTGACCGAAACGCAGTTGCATTTCGCCAAACTCGCGTTGACCAAAGGAGACTTTGATCTCGGCCTTTCGGTACTCGACACGAACGCCGAAACACACACCGAAACGCGAACGCAGTTGGTGAAGGCTCGCGAGGAACGCGAAGGCCGCGTCCGCGTGATGAAGTTCCTAAAGATTGCGGCCGCCGTCTTAATCGTGGCTGTCTTCGGCCTGTTGGCCGTCGCCGCTCGATTCCAATTCAATCTGCAAGCGGCTCAGCAAGCGTTGATCGCGGCCGACGAAGCCAAAGCCAAGGCGGAGAAAGACAAAGCGGATGCTGAAGTCGCGATGCAAGCGGCGGAACTCGCGACCGAGAAAGCCAAGAAAGACCTCGACGCTGCCAACATCGCCAAGGCCGATGCGGAAAAAGCGCTGATTGCCGCGAAGGCCGCGACGGAAAAAGCGAATGAAGCCACCAAAGATGCGAACGCGAAGCTCGAAGTCGCCAAGCAGGACACTGAGAAGGCGCTCATCGCGTTCAACGCAGCAAACGAGGCCAAGGCCAAAGCGGAGATCGCCAAAAAGGACGCCGAAGCCGCCGCGCTCGCCGCCAGCATCGCGAAAGCGAAAGCAGAAAAGGAGCAGGAGAAAGCCAGTTACCTCGCCGGCTTGGCTTCAGCGAATCGCTTCGTGCAGGAAGGCAACTACAAGGAGGCTCGCAAAAAGCTGGAGGATCTCAAGGGCAAGTACAAAGAGCGTTGCAAAGAAGAATGGGAGCAGTTGTGGAATACCGTCAACGCGCCGCAGGCGGTGTCGCTGTCGAAGCCGGTGGAGTCCATTGGGCTGAGCCGAGATGGACGGAAACTCGTGGCTGGTGACAGCGCTGGCCACATCGTTGTCTGGTCGGTGGATGAGTCGGGCAAGTTGCTTGAAGAGCCGTTGCGGCGTCTCGAATTCGGCTCGCGGCAACGAGTCGTGGCGATGTCGTCCGATGGAAACTCGGTCGCGGCGGCGGGAGACAACGGAAACATTCTCGTGTGGATGCTCTCAGGCGATCGGCCGCCTGTGGAATTGAAAGGTCACGACAGCGCGGTCAACACGCTGAAGTTTTCCGACGACGGAAAACGACTGGTTTCCGGTAGCGACGATCGCACTGTGAAACTTTGGTCGATCGCCGATGCCAGTGCGCTGGTCAGTCAGAAGGTGATGTACTCGGTGCAGTCCGTCGATTGGTCGCGTGACGGCAAATTCCTGGTCGCTGGCACTTCTTCGCCAGCCGACTCCAGCGGAGTGGCCTACGCCTGGGAAGTGCTCGCTCGCGACAACGAACTGGAGCTGATCTCGCTGCGCACTTTCCAAGTTCCGCCCGAAGGCAAGGTCAAACAGAATCGTGGAGTGGTCACAATCGCATTGACCGATGATGGAAAATTCGCGGTCAGCAACGGCCCCGCCGCGGAGTTGCATCTCTGGCGTGTGGACACTCGCGATAGCAAAGACGCGAAGAAATTGCAAAAGGTCAACGTCGAGTCGGTCAAACTGGGTCTGCATTCGAGCCGCGTCGAGCGAGTTCGTTCGGTGGTGTTCTCGGCGGACAGTTCACGAATGCTGGCTGCCGGCGACGACGGAACGATCACAATTTGGGATCGCCGCGAGACCGACAACCTGCCGAACTACACGCGATCGTCCTTGGTGTTATCCGGCCACGGCGGTCCGGTTCGCCGAGCGATTCCGTTGCCACAATCGCCCAATTTGATCATCTCCGGCAGCTACGACCAGATCGTCCACGTCTGGAATTTGAAAACGTATCTCGAGTCGCGCGACTGGCTCGAAGACCCCTCGAAAGCCAAATCGGATGCGGAACCGACGGCGTTTGTGCCGAACGGCGTGGCTCCCGATCCTTTCGGGTACCGATGGAACAACGTCTCCGAGCATCGCCCCGCGCGTGCGGAGTTCGCACTGGCTTACTTTCAAGACGCCGAAAAAGAAGTCGCGCCGCCAAATGGTGATTCCGGCAGGAAGTCAGTGAAGATCGTCTCTGGTCACACCGACTCGGTCCTGTCGGCCGTCTTCAGTCGCGATGGTTCGCGTGTCTTGTCGGCCTCGCGCGACCAGACCGCTCGTGCGTGGATCAGTGAGAACGGAAAAGCGGTCGGCACAGTGACCGGGCAAGCGGCGGTTTTCAACGACAACGTCTTCACCGAGGGACACGACTACGATTTGTTCGCGATGCGTTTCTTCCCGGATGCCAAGCGGCTGCTCACCAGCGGTTTCGACGGAACGATGCGGATCTGGGACTCACGCATCGACGACGACAACTCGTTCGGCCGAGAACTGGCGACACTTCCGGAAACCAGCATGTATGGAGTCGTTGAAATCTCGCGCGATGGCGAATGGATTCTGACCGCCGGCCGCAAGAACTCTGCCCAGCTTTGGAACACACAGCGCGTCTTGAGCAGCCGCCGACCGAAGCCGGATTTGATTCTCGATGGCCAACATCGTTATCGCGTCACCACCGTGGCCGTGTCCCCCGACAGTTCGCGATTGCTGACCGCCGACCGCGAAGGCTACATCGTGTTTTGGGACGCGAAGACGGGCAAGGTGATCGGCCGCCAACGCAACTCGCACAGTGGCGAAGTGGTCAAGGTGGAGTTTCTTGGCGACGGCTCGCGCTTGCTGACCGCCGGCGTCGATCGCCGAGTCGCGCTGTGGAACGTCACCGAGTCGGACGCCGGCCTGGCGTTGCAGCGAGTCCGTCAATTCGATCACGACGGCATGGTCGTCAGCCTGGCCGTCAGCCCGCTCGGCGATCGTTTTCTCAGTGTTTCTCGCCGTGGTGAGAAGGCCTCCAAAAAAGCTGATGCCAACAAGCCGAAAACCAAGGTGACGTTCTGGATGATCGAATCTGGCAAGGAGCAAACCATCGACCTGGCCGGCCAGAGTGCGGCGAATTCCGTTTCGGAATCGGCCCGCGCTCCAGTCCCCGCTTGGGCCGCCAACGGGACATCGGCGGTCGTCACGACTCCCGACGGCGTGATTCACTTCTACGACTCGGACGCCAACCGCATCACCAATTCCTTGGGTGTGGACAACAGCGACGGCAATGCGCAACGAGCGCAGCCGTACGCCACCATTCTGCGTCCCGATGAACCGACGCCGGTGCATCTTGTGACGCAGACGCACAACGCGGCCTTTCTGTGGCGGCTGAAAGACGGAGCCAACTTGGTCAATTTCCGTCCGCAAGGACCGGTGTTTTCGGCCGGCTATTCGTCCGACGGCCGCTTCGTTGTGACCGGTGGCCGATCCGTTCGCATCTTCGATGGCAACGAACAGCACATCACTTTCGCTCGGCCGCTGCACAAGATCGAGTATCCGCATCAAGGTCTCGTGACCAGCGTCGAGTTCTCGCCCGCAGACGGCTCGTACCGTTTTCTGACGACCAGCTACGACGAGACCGCGAAGATTTGGGAGTGGCAGCCCGATCGCAAGATCGCCCGTATGATTCACGAACTCAAAGGCCACGAAGGTCCGGTTCGCTCCGGCACCTGGTCGGTCGACGGCGCGCGAGTGCTCACCATCGGGAACGACGCGCAGCCGCGAATTTGGAGCTTTCCTCCGGACGGCCCGCCGAAATCGGAGACGCTCGAATTCCCAAAACCACGCGCGGACGACGCGGTCGCCGATGCCGACGAATCTGAGCGTGACTTCGATCAAGTGTGCGGTGCGTTCTCCTGGGACGGCCAGTTCGTCGCGGTGGGGGGGCGAGACGCCAGCACCGGCGAGAGCATCGGCTGGATTTGGAATCTCACACCTGCTGTCGGAAAACCGCCACAGTTGCACGCCACCGTTCGTGGACACGGACTGGGTGGCATCAACTCCGTCTCGTTCCTACCCGCTGACGATCGCTTGCTGACGGGCGGCACCGATGGCACCGCTCGCCTTTGGGATTGGCAGAAAGACGCCGTCCTTGAGGAAACCGATCCGCCGCTCGCCGCCGACTTTTTGATCTCGCTGGTCCGCCGCCGCGGCGAAGCCACCACGCACAGTGGTGCGGTGACTTCCGTCCGAGTCACGCGCACCGGCAACATGGTCACCGCCAGTTCCGACGGAACCGTGCTGATCTGGCCCAAGTAGTCCGGCTGCGCACCTTCGAGCTGGAGTCCCGGCTTTAGCCGGTCGCACCATCGCCTAAAGGCGGAACTCCAACACAAAAGTGCGCTGTCGTGGTAGCCACATCGCCGACGGAAGCTAGCGGAAGAGGGACGCAATCGCACCCCAGAGAAATGGCATCACAATCGCCAGACCAACCATCTTGAGGCCGCGCGCCGGCTGTCCGGTGATCATCGCCAAGACTCCGACAATGCAGCCGATCGGAAAGCACACGCAGATCGCGATGTCGGCTCCGGTCAATTGATTGTCCACCGCATACCGGCTTCTTTCCCGCTCTCGATTGCGGACATCGGAACTGAGAGTCTCCCCGCAGAACCGGCACTTCACGGCGACAGCGGCGATCATCTCGCCGCACATCGGACAAGGGATTCGCGGGATGTTCTCATCGAACTTGACGGCCGCGTTGTCGTCCTCAAGCTCATCAAAGTTGGTCTCCCGTCGGCCTCCGTTCGCTGCGACTTGTTCGGAGGCATTCGGGACGGAAACAACCGCGCCACAGTCGGGACACTTCGCCTTCTTGCCAGCCAGAGTCTCTGGTGCCTTCAGTGCTTTTCCGCAGTCGCAGCACTTCACAGAAATCGGCATCCGCAAACTCCCCACCAAATCGACCGCAGGATTTCTACGCAATCTCTTTCGGTCGCCACAACCCTTGCAGCTTGCCACGAGTGTCCGTCGAAAGATCGAGCCACGAATCGACGGGCAGCTCGATCTGAGCCAACGCGGCCGTGGGAAATGTTTCGACGTGACCGATGAGTCGATCGAGCCAATCCTCCAAACCAGGGTTATGGCCTACGATGAGCACTCGCTCGAACGGATTCGGGACTCGCGAGACGATCGCGACGAACGCCGATGGATCGGCATGGTACAGCACCGGAACAACCTCGATCTCGCCGTCGAAATTCGCTTCTGTGGCGGCGAGTTCCGCAGTGGCCACCGCACGCGCCGCGGAGGACGTCAGGATGTGATCCGGGACCAGGTTCAACTCTCGAATCAGTCGGCCCATCCGTTTGGATGCCTCGCGGCCGCGCTTCTTCAGCGGGCGGTCATGGTCGGCGAGACTCGTGTCCGTCCAGCTCGACTTGCCGTGTCTCAGGAGCAACAGCGTTTTCATTGGCCACCATTTACGGCACGATGCGGCTCGAAGGTCGTGCGACGAGAATTTTCAGCGAGCCGGCCGATCTCGCACGTCTCGCGGAACAGAACTTCCTGCGAGCGGTGCGGAGCATTCTTCCCCTGTTTGACCCGCGAGTAGCTGCCGTCGGAATGCAACCGCCGGGCTTTGACGTTGTCGTCGAAGTACGCTTCGAGCACCGACATCAGCCGCGTGCGCAACGCTCGGTCGTCGATCGGCACGAGCAACTCGACACGACGGTCCAAGTTGCGCGGCATCCAGTCGGCCGAGGCAATGACAACTCGCTCGTCACCGCCGTGGTAGAAAAACATGATGCGAGCATGTTCGAGAAACCGGTCCACGATGCTGACGACCGAGATGTTCTCGCTCAGCCCTTTGACGCCTGGCCGCAGGCAACAGATGCCTCGAATGTTGAGCTTGATCTTCACCCCCGCCTGCGAGGC
>SYJG01000338.1 GCA_005798445.1 Planctomyces sp. | reverse complement strand
GCAATTTCATCATCTCTGCGCTCTTCGCTTCTCTGCGGTAAAAGTGACGGAAACTGCATTTTTACCGCAGAGAAGCGAAGAGCGCAGAGGTAAGGCGGACACGTTTTCATGGGGTTCGCAGAGTTGTGTAGATACCAATGACGCGAGGTCGGTGGGGAGCAGTCTCAAAATCAACAACTGCGCAACTTCAAAACTCACGCTTCGGGTGACATCGCGGCACTCCGTTTTCCGAACTCGATTCATTGAGGAGCCATTCATGACCCAAACCAAAGTCTTTTCGAGGAACACGGTGCCTCGCGATTTGATCGCTGGCTTGGTGGTCTTTCTCGTGGCTCTGCCGTTGTGCTTGGGAGTTGCGTTGGCGTCGAACGCGCCGCTGTTTTCCGGTCTGTTGGCCGGAATCATCGGTGGCTTGGTGGTCGGCGTCCTGAGTCAATCACACACGAGCGTCAGTGGACCGGCGGCCGGGCTGACGGCGGTCGTGGCGGCGCAGATCGCGCACCTCGGATCGTTCGAGGCGTTTTTGTTGGCGGTGATGATTGGCGGGCTGATCCAAATTGGATTGGGGCTGGCGCGAGCCGGTGTTCTGTCGGCGTTCGTTCCCAGCAGCGTGATCAAAGGACTGCTCGCGGCGATCGGCGTCATTTTGATTTTGAAACAGATTCCGCACGTCCTGGGACACGACACCGATCCCGAAGGCGAAATGTCGTTCTCGCAGCCGGACCACGAGAATACGTTGTCGGAATTCCTGGCGATGATCGGCGACTTGCATCAAGGTGCGGCCGTCATCGGACTCCTGTCGATCGTGCTGCTGGTAATCTGGGACAAGGTTCCGAAGCTGAAGAAGTCGATCGTCCCCTCTCCGCTGATTGTCGTGTTGCTGGGTATCGGACTGGCTCGGCTGTTCGAGCAATGGGGTGGCCGGTGGTCGATTGAGGCGAGCCACTTGGTTCAGGTGCCGGTCTCGAGTTCCGTGCGTGATTTCTTGGGGTTTCTCAAGCTGCCCGATTTTTCGCAACTCGGAAATCCCGCCGTGTACACCGCCGGAATCACGATTGCGATCGTGGCCTCACTGGAAACGCTGCTGAACCTGGAGGCGGTCGACAAGCTGGATCGCCGACAGCGTTCATCCCCGCCCAGCCGCGAGTTATTGGCTCAAGGGATTGGCAATGTGCTGTCCGGACTCATCGGCGGACTACCGGTGACATCGGTGATCGTGCGGAGTTCGGTGAACATCAACGCCGGAGGACAGACCAAGCTGGCCACGATCGTGCATGGCACGTTGTTGCTGGTCTCGGTGATGTTCCTGCCGATGACTCTCAACCTCATCCCGCTGTCGTGTCTGGCCGCGATTCTGTTGGTGACGGGTCTCAAGCTGGCCAGTCCCGCGTTGTTTCGGCAGATGTGGAGCGAAGGTCGCTATCAGTTCCTGCCGTTCATCCTGACCGTCGTTTCGATCGTGATGACCGACTTGCTGGTCGGCATTTTGATCGGACTGGCCGTCAGCCTCGCGTTTATCTTGAGCAGCAACGTGCTGCGGCCGGTCAGGAGCATCGTTGAACGGCATTTGGGTGGCGATGTCTTGCATGTCGAACTGGCCAATCAGGTCAGTTTTCTGAACCGCGGGGCGCTGGACAAAGTCTTCAATTCGATTCCTCGCGGAGGTCACATCCTGCTGGACGCTCTGAACACGGTCTACATCGACCCGGACATTCTCAGCATGATTCGCGACTTCAAGGAACAAACGGCTCCGATTCGCGGCGTGCAAGTCAGCCTGCGCGGCTTTCGGAACAAATACAATCTTCAAAACGAGATCCAATATGTGGATTATTCGACCCACGATCTGCAAGGGCTGCTCACTTCGGCCCAAGTGTTGAAGATTCTCCAAGAGGGCAACGAACGCTTCCGCACCGGGAAGCGGTTGACGCGGGATTTGGAACGACAACTCCAAGCGACCGCCTTGGGGCAACACCCGCTCGCGGTGCTCTTGAGTTGCATTGACTCGCGCACGCCGTCCGAGTTGATCTTCGATCTTGGGTTGGGGGACATTTTCAGCATTCGCATCGCGGGCAACATCATCAGCCAGAAGGTGCTGGGCAGCATGGAATATGGCTGTGCGGTCGCCGGAGCAAAGCTGATTGTCGTTGTCGGACACACGCAATGCGGAGCGGTGACGGCGGCCGTCAACTTGGCAGGCTCGCAGACCAACGCCGAGCAGGCGACCGGCTGCCAGCATCTGGAGCCGATCATTCGCGAGATCCAAAATGCGATCGACCTACCCTCGTGCCAACATTTGGAACGATTGTCTGAGGATGAGAGAGCGAACTTGGTCGACGCCGTCGCTCGCCGGAATGTCATGCACACCGTCGAACGCATCCAGCGGGATAGTCGCACCATCAATCGACTGGTCCAGGAAGGCCGAATCGCCGTCGTCGGCGCGCTCTACGACGTCGTCACCGGCAAGATCGACTTTTTCACGGATGAGGCGGCTAGCAATCAGTCCGCCGCTGCAAGCTAAACCGACGCGTCCCGGCGACGGTGGCAAAAAAATCACAACCTCTTCGGGTTAGTGAAAGTCGTGACCCCGTTCGTCACCTCACGTGCTGCGAGTGGCCGGTCTCGGCCGCACGGTAACAGGCGAAGACCGTCTTCAGGACATGCAGGCTGTCGGCCCCGGACAGCGGCGGCGGGGTAAGTCCCATCGCGGCTCGAACGGACTCTTTCACCAGCGGAGTGTAGCTGGATTGGTCAGCCGGGCCTTCGTACTTCTTGATCTGCGGCGGAGTGTCCTTCGTGCTGTACCACTGCAACGGCTCGCCGCCGTGTGGATCGAGTTGCACCCACCCGTGCGAACCCCAAATCTTGATGTGCGAGTGATAACCGCGATCGAGGTAGTAGCCGCTGGTCATTGTCCCGAAGCTGCCGTTGTCGAACCGCAACGCCATCGCCGCCGAGTCCTCCGCCTTCAGAGGCTGCCCACCGACAATGCCGGTGAAGCCGGTCACCTCAACGATCTTCGACCCGGTCATGTACATCGCCAAATCGAGCCAATGAATCCCCAGCCAAATCAAATGCCCGCCGCCGGCGCGAGCTTTGTCGGCGAACCACGATTGATGATAGGTCGGGCTCTTGAGCCGTGTTTGATCGGCAATGATGTGCAGTTCGCAGCCGAAGAGTTTCCCGATCTGTCCCGACTGAATCAGCTTCTTCGCCGTCTGCACGGTGCCGAGCAAGCGATTCGCCAAAGCCAACGTCAGATGCCGATGCTTCATGTCCGCCAGCCGCGCGAGTGGCTCAAAATCCTCGGCTCGCACGCAGGAAGGCTTCTCGGCCAACACATGACAGTTGGCTTCCAGCGCCGCTTGGATCGCCGGCGGCGAATGCACCGCTTCCATCGTGACCAACGCCAGTGCCGGCTTGTGTTCAACCAGAGCCTTGCCGTGATCGCGCTCGAAGCTCTTCAGCTTGGTTCCGAGAGTTTTCTTCGCGGATGCCTCGCTTCCTCCGCTGGGATCGGCAACGACGACCGCATCCACCTCTTCGATGCTGGCAAGTCCTTCGAGATAAGCACCAAGGTGTGCTCCGGCAGTGTTCGTGAGGACGGCAACGGTGATTCCTGACATGGATGGTTCCCAAACTAACCCGAAGCGCCAGCGAGGGCGAGCGCTTCAAGTGACGTTGAATCGGCGAATGAAAGTTGGTGAAGCGTCCGCCCTCGCTGGCGCTTCGGGTTAGATTTCGCCGCGACGGTTCGTGCGATCGTCGATAGAGTACCGCTCGCGTGTGCGACGAGCGACCGAAGCCCGATCTCAAGCGTCCAACAAGGAGGAACGATGACCGTCACTGTTCAGCGATACGTGCGGCAGATGTGGATCATGATGGCTCTCATGGCGATCGCCTTGTCGCTGACGGCCGAGCGTGCCACAGCTCAAGCGGATGCCAAGGGTGAGTGGCCACAGTTCCTCGGCCCGACACGCAACGGGCTGTCTGCCGAGACCGGCCTGCTAGATCGCTGGCCTGCCGATGGACCGAAGGAAATCTGGCGCGTTCCCGGTGGAGTCGGGATGTCGGGCCTGGCGATCAGTCGCGGCCGAGTGCTGACACTCGTGCAACGTGACGAGAAGCAGTGGTTGATCGCGCTCGATGCAAAGACCGGCGAGTCCGTCTGGCAAACGTCACTGGCTCCCGAATACCAGAATGCGATGGGGAACGGCCCGCGCGGAACTCCAGCGATCTCCGGCGATCAGGTCTTTGCCTTCACCGGCGAAGGGATCTTGTCCGCGCATGACTTCCGCGACGGCAAACAAGTTTGGTCACACCACGTCGTCAAAGAACTCTCCGGCAAGGAAGCGGAGTACGGCATGGCCTGCTCGCCGCTGGTTGTCGGCAAACACGTCATCGTCACGGCCGGCGCTTCGAAGGGAACGCTCGTGGCATTCGACACGAATTCCGGCAAGCAGCTCTGGACCGCCGGCAGCGACTCGGCAGGCTACTCGTCGCCGGCGCTGTTGAATGGGGGAGGCCGCTCACAGGTTGTCGCGTTCACTGGCAGCTCGGCATTGGGAGTCGATCCTGAAACAGGTTCGGTGCTGTGGCAGTATCCCTTCAAGACGAATTTCCACTGCAACATCGCAACGCCGCTGGAAATCCAAGGGCAAGTCTTCCTCTCGGCGGGCGAGAATCACGGCAGCGTGTTGCTCGCCCTGAAACCGCAGGGAGACAAGTTCGAGCTCAGCGAAGTCTGGCATTCCATTGGACCCAAAAGTGTTCTGCGCAACGAGTGGCAAACTTCGATGCTGTTGGACGGTCACTTGTACGGCATGGACAACGTCGGCGGAGCCGGTCCGATCACGCATCTGACCTGCATCGATGCCGCGACCGGCGAACGCAAGTGGCAAGAGGCTCGCTTCGGCAAAGGGAACCTGATCGCCGCTGACGGCAAACTGTTTATCACGACAATGAACGGCGAACTCGTCGTTGCACGAGCCACGCCGAAACGCTACGACGAACTCGGCCGCGCGACGGTGCTCGAATCAACTCGTCAAGCTCCGGCGCTGTCGAACGGCCGATTGTTTCTGCGCGACGACAAAGAGATCGTTTGCCTGGATGTGAAAAAGTGACAGAGCATGGGGCATGCTTGCCTGGCGGTCGATGAAAAATCGAACACAATTGCGATGTCGTATGTCAACTTCTCAAGTAGCACAATCATCATTGGTCTGCTTTTTGGACTTGGTGCGCTGATCGGAATTGTTTGTGACCACTCGGAAGTTATGAGTCGGCAAAGTGGGTACCTCCATCGTCCAAATTTAGGAAAGCAACCATGACAGCGAGCTCCAATCGTCGTGAGTTTCTGGAACTGACCTCTGCTGGCCTGTTGGCCGGCTCGGCCATTGGCTCCGCGCAAGCCGCCCCCAAGAGCGCGAACGACAAGCTGGTCGTTGGCCTGATCGGTTGCGGAGGTCGCGGCAATCACGACGCCGGCTTGTTTCGCAAGACCGCGAACGTCGAAGTCGCGTACGTCAGTGATGTCGATGACAACCGCCGAGCAGCCGCAGCGAAGTCGTTCGAGATCCCGCCGAACCGAGCCGTTGCCGATCTGCGGCGGATACTGGACGACAAATCGGTTGACGCAGTCGTCGTCGCGACGCCGGATCACTGGCACTCGATCGCCGCAATCCTGGCGTGCGAGGCGGGCAAGCACGTCTACGTCGAGAAGCCGATCTCGCACAACATTCGCGAAGGGCGGTTGCTGATCGAAGCGTCCGCTCGCAACAAGACACTGGTGCAGCACGGCACTCAAAGCCGTAGCACGTCAATGATGATCGAAGCGGTCAAACTGCTCCGCGACGGGATCATCGGAAACGTGATGGTGGCGAAATGCTGGAACATCCAGCGGCGCGGCTCGATCGGACGCGGGCAGGAGACCGCTCCGCCGGCCGGCTTCGATTACGACAACTGGGTCGGGCCGGCGACAATGATTCCCTACCGGACCAATCGAGTTCACAACCGTTGGACCTGGTGGTATCACTTCGGCACCGGCGACATGGGGAACGACGGAGTGCATGACATCGACTACACGCGCTGGGGCTTGGGAGTCGACACGCATCCGACAAAGGTCTCAGCGCTCGGTGGCAAATTCATGCACGACGATGACCAAGAGTTTCCCGATACGCAGCAGGTCACGTTCGAGTACCCCGGCGACGGGAAGCCGGGCAACCGCAAGCTGTTCATCTACGAGCAGCGGTTGTGGTCCTCGAACTACCCGCATAACACCGACAGCGGGGCCGAGTTCTACGGCACCAAAGGGCAGATGTACCTCAGCCGCCGAGGCAAGCTCGAAGTCCTGTCCGATCGCAATCAACCGGTCCCGATCGCGGTGAAATTGGAGGCACAGAACGACGTCGCTCATGTGCAGAACTTCTGCGATGCGATTCGTCTCGGAACGAAACTCAATGCCGACGCGCTGACCGGCCACCTCTCGACGTCGTTGTGCCACCTCGGCAACATCGCCACTCGCCTCGGCCGGTCACTGACGTTCGATCCGCAGAAAGAACAGATCGTCGGTGACGAGGAAGCCAACGCGCTGGTCCGCCGACCGTATCGCGACCACTGGGCCAAGCCGAAGCATTCTTAAGGGGCAGTTTCAAATCCAGCACGACGCGCGGGATTGTCGAGGCTGGATGTACTCGGCGATGTTCGTTGACCAGCGCGAGCACTGCCGCGTCGAGAATGATTCCGTTCGCGCCGTCCGTCAGACAGGTGGGGGAATCATTCGGAGCGAAGCCTCCTTCTTTGTTGGGCATCATCGTCGGGGTGGAGTGTAGCGACTCTGGCAATCGTGTTCGTAATTGAGTTCCTCAAAACGACAGACCCCTGGCCACATGGGTTCGAACTCTCGCATCTCTGGTGACGCGAGAACACGGTTGACGTCCAAGACGGCAATCTGGTGATGGTCGTGTTCGACGACCCTGTTCAAGAAATTGGTGGATGCTCCGGTCGCCAGCGTCGATGTGGGTTGCACGTTTTCGGTCGCAAGGTGCCGAATTCCGATCACTCGATCGACGACCCAGCCGGTGACGATTTCCTCAAACGTCGAACGGACCACGATCAACCGTTGCGACGTGGAACTCTCAACAGCGGGGAGTCCCAGCATTGATCGCAGATCAATGACCGACAGCACATCGCCGCGCAGATTCGTCACACCACGCAGCCAATCGGGCACGCCTGGCAGCGGCGTGATGCGCGGCAATCGTTGCAGCTCCAGAACATTCTCCATCGGCACCGCGTACTGTGTGTCGTCGAGCACGAACAGCACATGCTTCACGGAAGAACTCTCCTCTTCCGCTGGTTGTGTGTCAGGCAATGATCCCAGCGTTTCGCGGGCGATCTTCGCGGCCAGTTCGTACAGGCTGAGTTCAGCGGTGGATTCGGACTTGTTGGGCGAGAGCGTCATGTCAGTCACGATTGCACCTGAAAGTTTTGAGTGTCGTCGGTCGTGGTGCGAGTGATCTCGCCTGCGGAACTCGGAGCAAGCTGCGCAGCGGATTCGGCTCCCAACGTGGATTCGATGCACATGAGCAACTGGTCTGACTCGAACGGCTTTGTCAGATATCCGTCAGCTCCCTGACGTTTGCCCCACAGGATGTCCATCTCGTGGCTTTTGCTGCTGAGCAACACGACCTTGATCCCGCGCGTTTCTGGAAGCGCCTTGAGAGAACGGCAGACCTGAAACCCGTTTTTCTTCGGCAAAATGATGTCGAGCACGATCAGGTCAGGTCGCTCGCGCAACGCGACTTCGATCGCGTCATTGCCATCAGACGCTGTCAACACACGATACCCACCCGCCTCGACTGCCAAGCGGATCAGTCGCTGAGCGGTCGGACTGTCATCAACAATGAGGATGGTGGTCGGCATCAAATCATCCGTCGGTCAGGAGTCACCAGCGCTGGGTGAACTCTTCGAGCAAAGCGGTGTAACTTTCGTGAAAGTCATCGCGGAGCTGTGGTGACTGAAACTCCTCGCCGAATCGTGCGAACAAGTCGCGAAACATCTGTGCGAAATCCTCGCCGAGGCTGCGGTACATCTTCTGCGTCGTGTTCTTGGTTTGCGGATTGAGGCTGCTGAGGCTGGACCACAACTCGCGGTCCAAGACATGCAGCGCCGCTTTGCTCCGCTCGCGCACTCGCCACACGCAGGGCAACTCGTGCGAGAAGAATGTGCTGTCATAGTTCTCGAACCCGGTGTCGATGATCGTGACCAACATGCTCAGCGAACCCTCGATCATCCGAATCATGCTCTTGGCCTGTTCCGTTCGTTCGAGCTTCGTCAACTGCTGTTCGAGCTGTCCCACGAGATGCACCAACAGCGACTCCAACCGGTCGTCGCTCGACAGCCGGCCGTCAGCGGCGACGGAAGGTTCTTCGAATGGGTTCACGGTTGGGTCACAGCGAACTGCTGGCGGGATTCAAGTACTTTGCAACTTTGTGAGTCAGGGCATCCGCTTCAAACGGTTTGGTGATGTAGTCCGAGCAGCCGACCAATCGGCCGCGCAGCTTGTCGAACATCCCGTCTTTGCCAGACAGCATCACGACCGGAATCGACTGCGTGGCCTCGTGCTTCTTGATGAGTTTGCACAGCCGATAGCCGTCCAGCCGAGGCATGTTGATATCCAACAGGATCAGGTCCGGCCGGCACGCGCCGAGTTCCTTGATCGCGGCCACGCCGTCGAATGCGGAGATCACTCGAAAACCGCGGCGCTCCAACGTCAACGACACAAGTTTGCGCACCGTCGGGCTGTCATCGACGACCATCACCAGCGGTGGTCCGTCCGCAGAAACCGTCTGCATCGGCGGGTTGAACGACGTCGTGAATGCCTCGACGCCCGTAGCGGCTTCCGGAACAAGACCGGTATCCGTCGTCGGCTCAGGGGAAGCAACGGGAGTCGTTGCGAGCATTCCCTGGAATCGCGACCGCGCGAACGGTTCTGAATCAAATTGAACATCCGCAGCGACTGTCGGCAGCGGCGGCGGCACAAGACTTGGCCAAGCGGCATCGGCCAGAGATTCCGAACCGCGCTGCACCAGCTCGTCCCATCGGCGATGCGTTGAATTCTCCGGCGGAAAATCTTCGAGTGCCTGGGAAATCGTTGCCGAAGGAGATACCTGCGGCAGTTCCAAAACAGGATTTGCGCTGATCACTTCTTCCGCCGCTGGCTCAGCGGGAGTTTCCATCGCGATCTCCGCCGCGATCGTCTCACAGGCGTGATCGATCGCCGTGATCGGCGATTCCAGAGTCGACGATTCGATTTGCGTCTCCAAATCGACCGATGCGCTGCACTCGGTAACGTGCATGCTGGCTGGAACGGTGGCGGGATCAATCGTAGCGTCATTCGTCAATGCGCGAGCCCACGCGAGACCAGCGGTTGCGGCCGCGTGTCCCGGTGACAATTCCAACACACGCTCCAAGCAGCGAATCGTGTTGTCGGGCGAGTTGGCAACCCACGCCAGCCACAGCCATACGTTGAGGTTATCGGGTGAGTCTTCGGCCGCTCGCTCAAATTGAGACGCGGCGACGGAGCGCAATCCGGCGCGAGCTGCGGACACCCCGCGTCGCAACGCCAATTCACCCACCGAAGAATCGCTGTCTTGAGTCAGCATGAGTCAATTACTCCTGCATCGTTGATCCGTAATGAGTGGTTGGCGACGATTGTCGATTTGTGATTTTTGATTTTCGATTGTGAACGAGAACTGCGGTTCAATCGAAAATCAAAAATCGAAAATCACAAATTCATCACACTCACTTCTTTTGAAATTGATCGATCCCCTCGTCCTTCCATACTTTCAGCGTGGCAGAATCCTTCTGATGGATCCGCACGCCGATCGCGTTGACTGGAAAGTCGTACTTTCGTTGGATCTCGACCCACATTTTTTTGACGTTCTCAGGAACAGCCATGTCATCACCCTTCAACATTTTCGATTTTTGATTTTTGATTTTCGATGGAAGGCAGTGAGAACATCGCAAGAGTCGCCTTCCCAAATCGAAAATCAAAAATCGGCCATCGAAAATCGAATCTCACGCCGCACACAACGCGAACTCGCCCAACAAGATCTCCAAAGTTTCCTGCGAATAGCACTCGTCTGCTTCCGGGCCGACGACCGACAGAGCCAACTGGTCGACGGCCGGCAGCAATTGTTTGCGGCACGTTTGCTGCAGATCAGCGATCGTGACTGCTTCAATCTCCGCCAAGATTTCCGCTTCTGGAATCTGTCGGCCGAAATAAAGTTCTTGCGTCGCCAGCCGGCTCATGCGTGTGTGAGCGTTGTCGGCAGAGAGCAAATGCTGGCCGCGCACCTGCATCTTCGCGGTCCACAACTCCTCTTCGTCGATCGCCGTTTCAAACGTCGCGAGTTGTTGCAGTTCGAGGATCGCCAGCGCCACGACCGACAGGAGATGTTCCGGTGCCGAACTCCCTTCGATCACCCACGCTCCGGCGTCTCGATAGGCGTGCAGCTCCGACGAAATCCCGTAAACCAGGCCGCGCTCTTCTCGCAGCTTGCGGAACAGTCGCGAACTCATGCCACCGCCCAGCACAGAATTGAGCAGGAACAAGGGATACCGATCCGTCGCGCAAAACGCCGGAGCTTCCAAACCGATGGCGAAGTACGCCTGCGAGACGGGCGATTGGTCGAGCGTGACACCGGAACGAAATCGCGGTCGTGTCGTCTTCCGTGGAGACCGGGTTCCCGTCAGACGCCAGAATCCGTCCCGAATTTGATCGACCAAAGCGTCGTGTTCAACGTTGCCCGCGGCCGCGATGATGATTCGATCGGGCGTGTAATGTTGTCGGACGAACGCGCGGACGTCGTTCGCGGTCAGCCGTTCGACCGACTCCGAGTTTCCGTGCACCGCGCGGCCCAAGGCTTGGGTGGGCCACATCAACTGCTTGAGTTGCTGATGAACTCGTTCTGTCGGTGTGTCCCGCGTCAGTCCGATCTCGCGCAACACCGCTTGTTTTTCACGTTCGATGTTCTGGTCCGGAAAGTCGGAATTCAGCAACATGTCACCGAATAATTCGGTGGCATAGGTCAGATACTCGTCGAGCACGTTCGCGTGGAAGCAGGTGTAATCACGAGCCGTGAAGGCACCCATCTGCCCACCCGCCACGTCCATCAGCCGAGCAATCTCAAACGCGCTGCGGCCACTGGTTCCCTGAAACAGTGCATGTTCCGACAAATGGGCCAAGCCGCTCAAACCCGGTGGATCATCTTGTGGCCCGGCATCGATCAGCACGCCTAACGACACCGATCGCGAACACGGCAAGTGCTCAGTGACGATCCGAATGCCGTTCTCAAGCCTGCCTTGCCGATACACCGCTGCTCTCCGAGGTCACTTCCAAGGGACGAAACGGCCGCGTCAGATGCCCGGCTTTTCTGAATAGTTTGGTTTCTTCAGAAACGGCACCCCTTTGATGGGCGCAACACCAGCCGGACGCACTTTGTGCGGCTGGGAAGTATACCCCTCGCTTCGATCGGCAAAGGCCGGGCACTCTGCGGAGCCTACCCAAATTCCTGCACGCCACTGAGACACTTTGGGTCGTTGCGGTTGTCGCGATCGTGTCGGTGATCCCAATCGTGCGTCGATTTCCTCGCCGCTCGATTGAGTGGGACGGTCACTTGCCGAGGTCCAGCCGAAGGACCTTGCCGTTGCGAGTCCGGTTCTCAAGCTCTCCGGTGAAGAACAGTTCTGCCGCATCGGGCGCACGCAGAGCGACGGAACTCGGAGCCACCTTGCCCGTCGAGAAGCGGCCAATCGGGCGACCTTGCGGATCGAAGACATGCACCGACTTCGTCTGCGGCTGCGTCAGATACAGATTCCCCGAAACATCCAGACACAGATTGGCAAGGTGATATTCGCTGTCGGGCGACTTCGGAAGTTGGATGAAGACTTCGTGGGATTCGATCTTGCCCGGCTCCGCGAGTTTGAATGCGACAATTCGATTGAACAGCGATTCGGCGACGAGCAGCCGTTGCCGCTCCGCATCGAACGCGATGCCGGTCGGATATCCGATTTTCGCAGCCACGACCGAGACGTTGCCGCTGCGATCCACATAATGCAGCTTGCCGATCGGGTTCTTGATCTGCACATAGCCAGGATCAGTGAAATAGAAGCCCCCGTTCGGATCGACCGCGATGTCGTACGGAGCACGCAAAGCCGAGCCATCACACTCCTTCGCGGCGATGCCGATCACTTTGCCGTCGAATGACAGACGCAGGACGGCTCGACGCTCGGTGTCGCAAATCAGGTGCGTTCCTTCCGGTTCGATGCGATGACCCTTCGGACTATTGAGTGTCGTCCAGACCGAGGATTCACCGGACGGTGAGAACCGAACGATCCGATTCCGATGTGACACATACCCGAAGCCCTGCGAATCAAACACGAGTCCGTCGCAGTACGAATCCAACGACAAGACTTCGTTATCGACCGCAGGCACTGTGGCCACTTCGCGAGCAGGTTCTTTTCTGGGAGCCGGCGCGAGAGCTTCAGCCACTTTGTCCTTTTCGGCCGCAGCCGATTCCTGTGTCGCCGGCGGCGGAACTTCGGCGCTCGATCCAGCGAGCGGCTTATCGTCCACTTCCGTCGGTCGCGCCGGTTCAGGAGGAATTGCGCGTTTCGGCGGCGATTCTGGCAGATCGGGGAAAAACTCGTCGTCCAATTCTTTGGGAACGGGGGCGAGCTTTTTCGGCTGGGGAAGCTCCAAGTCTGAATCGGGAAGCTCGCGCGCAGGTGGGCGAGCGACCACGGTTGGCTGCGCAGCCTCTTCCGGTTCGACGGACTTCTCAACCACCGGGAGCTCAGCGACGGGAGTCGGCTCTTCGGAAGTCAATATTGGTTCCGATGACGGACTGATGGCTTCGGGACTTTCACGCGGCACCAACGGAAACGTATCTCCCTCAGACAGCGAGACCAGTGGAGGCTCCGAGGCATCCGGGCTGATGGGATGGGCCAGCGATGGCTCTTCGTAGTCAACCGATCCGCGAATTTCCTCATCGCTCGCGACAGCGGGCGCGGATTCGAGACGATCCTCGCAGGCATGGCGAGAACCAGGAACGTGTCGACAACCCCACAACGTGCAGAGACCAATCGTCGCGATCGACAACGGAGTCCGAACGCAGCGGCTGAAATGAACAAACGGAAATTTCATGTCGCACCACTCCGACGAGCGATACGCCTTGGGGTGGCGGACGCTGCAAATAAAGCTTGGAGAATTGGCAAGTGGATTCTGGGAAATCACACGGAGATATCGGCGGAGTGAGACCCAAAACGCCGTTTGTTCGCGTGGCAACGACGGCATCTCGCCGACATCCCGCGCAGCGTACAACTCACAGCGGATGCTCGACCGGCACCGATTGCTCGCACCGTCGCACGCGCAGCGAACTTACGGAACATGTCTATTCAACCGCGAGAACCGAAGGTGGCGAATGCGCTATGCCCGCCGGCCATCGAGAGCCGAAAGTCTGCCGCTCAAATGATTCACGATCCGACGCTACACCTCGCGCGGGGAGTCATGAGAGATTCGGCGAGCGGCAGGGCGTCAAAAACACCTCATTCGAGGCCCCGTGCTTACTTGAAAGGCCCGTCGATGACCGACTCTGCCAGCACTGAGCCGGCACAATGCGACAATGCCTGCCCTCGATTTGCACCCTTTTGAAAAGCCCAACCGCCGTGAAATTGCGATCCGCCCCTATCGTCTGGCAGAATCCTCGCCCCAACCCACCTTGTCGGATTCGGAGCTTCCACGATGCACATCCAAGACGGCGTACTCAGTCCGGTCGTCTGTGCCGCTACCGGAGCGATCTCGCTCGCAGCGGTGAGCTACAGCGTGCATCGGCTCAAGCAATCGGTCGGTGATCGGACGATCCCGCTGACCGGCATGATGGCCGCGCTGGTCTTCGCGGGGCAGATGGTCAATTTTCCGATCGGTACACCGGTGAGTGGGCACTTGCTCGGCGGAGTGCTTGCCGCGACGGTCGTTGGTCCGTGGGCCGGCTGCGTCGCGTTGACCTTGGTGCTGTTCGTGCAATGGGCGATGTTCTCGGACGGAGGTTTGTTCGCTCTCGGCGCAAACGTGTTGCACATGGCGGTGATCGGTTCCTGGGGCGGACACGCCGTGCGGCTGTGTGTCCAGCGATTCGTCGGAGACAGCCGCAAGGGCCTCGTCATCGGCTCGGTGGTCGCCGCCTGGGCGAGCGTGATGGCGGCGGCGTCACTCGCCTGTTTGGAGATCCGTCTCTCGTGGCCGTCCAGCGAGATCGACTTCTCGAGATTCTTTACGCTGATGGTCAGCTTCCATTCACTGATCGGACTCGGTGAGGCGCTCATCACCGGCTTCGCCATCAGCTTCGTGCTGAATCAACGGCCGGAGCTTCTGCAAGATGCGTTCGGCGCGGATCGATCAGCGCTCGGCGCGTGTCTCCCGACCCCGCCGCTTGCGACTGACCGCAGGTCTCCCGAATTGGACCTCGACCGCATCTCGGTGAGACCTGCGGTCGGGACAACGGCGGGGTCGGGAGACCCGCGCCGCGCGCGAGCGAAACCGGCGGCTAGCGCCTTGCCGCTCACGCGCACGCTCGTGGCTGGACTCGTCATCGCGCTGGCGATCGCGGCGTTCCTGTCGCCGTTCGCGTCGAGCTTCGATGACGGACTGGAAGCAGTGCTCGGCAAACTCGGCATCGAGAATTTCAATCTCACGAATCGCGTGCCGGGGTTGCTGGAAGACTACGACAAAGTCCCCGTTCCGGTCGCCGCGTGGCAGTCGATCGCGGTTTCGTTGGCTGGAATCGGCGGAACACTCGCCGTATTCGCCCTCGCGTGGCTGTTGGGCAAAGGACTGCCTGCCGCGCCGCAACAACTCAGTGAGGCTGCCGGTGAGTGACGATGGCCGCCAAAACGTAGCCCTGTCGCTCCGCGACAGGAAAGCTGTGCGCGCGTTGCGGCTGATTGGTTCATCCGACGTTGTTCGGCGACTGCGCTGTCTTTCGACATTCGGCAATCCTGTCGCGGAGCGACAGGACTACAGGGAGGCCGCCGGTGAGTGACTTTCTCGATCGCTTCGGCCGCGGGCAATCGATGTGTCATCGCTGGCCACCGTTCGCGAAACTCTTCGCCGCGATCGCGATGATTCTCGCGTCGACATGCGTGCCGATCACACACGGCCCGCTGGTCGGCATCGTTGCCTGCGTCATCTTCTTCGCGCACACGTTGGCGAGAATTCCGCTGGTATACGTCGGTCGCCGGTTGCTGTTCTTTTGGCCGACATTGTTTTTGATGGCGATCAGTCTGCCGCTGTCGCAGGTTGGTCAAAAAGGTTGGCTGCTGTTCGCGACGATCCTTGTTCGCGGCACGCTGTCATTCAGCACGGCGTTGTGGCTGGTCAACGTGATGCCGTTCGATCAACTGCTGGCAACGCTGCGCCGCCTGCGAGTCCCCGACGTGCTGCTGGCGATCCTGTCGCTGATGTACCGCTTTCTGTTCGTGCTCTGGGATGAACTGAATCGGATGCGCTCGGCTCGTTCCGCCCGCTTGTTTCGCCAGCCGACTCTGTGGCAAACGTGGCGATCCGCCGCGCATCTCGTCGGGCGTCTGCTGATCCGAGCGCTCGATCGAGCGGATCGAATTCACGGCGCGATGCTCGCCCGCGGTTGGGACGGCCGCACACGCTGGATCGAGCCGCGACGGGAGGATCGCCCGTGACGGAATCCAGTGTCATCTCCACATCACCGGCTGTGCGTGTCGAGCGACTTTCGTTTCGATACCCAGGCGGTCCCGATGTGTTGACCGACATCAGTTTCAC
The DNA here is from genome assembly GCA_005798445.1 of Planctomyces sp. Classification (GTDB taxonomy): domain Bacteria; phylum Planctomycetota; class Planctomycetia; order Planctomycetales; family Planctomycetaceae; genus SXKJ01. The sequence continues at coordinate 24,684 of SYJG01000338.1, read as the reverse complement.
GATCGAGCCCGGCGAATTCGTTGGCCTCGTCGGCCCCAGCGGAGCTGGCAAATCCACGCTGCTGCAACACCTCAACGGCCTGCTACCGAGCAAACTTCCGGACGCTGCCCCTCTCCCCTTGGGAGAGGGTGGCCGAAGGCCGGGTGAGGGCTCGTCGGTAGAGACCGCGCCGCAACAAGAAAACGTCCAGGCCAATCGCAGCCCTCACCCTAGCCCTCACCCGAAGGGAGAGGGGACCGGACGGGGCATCTTCATCGACAACATCCCCGTCGCGCGACAAACCATCGCCGAAGTTCGTCGCCGCGTCGGATTCTTGTTTCAAGATCCCGATGACCAACTCTTCTGCCCAACCGTCTTCGAGGATGTCGCTTTCGGCCCGTTGAATTTGGGCTTGTCGGACAACGAAGTACTGCAGCGTGTGCGCGACAGCCTGACCGCGGTGGGACTCACTGGCTACGAACCGCGCAGCACGCTGCGGTTGAGCCTCGGCGAGCGCAAACGAGTCTGTCTTGCCGGAGTTTTCGCCTGTCAGCCGAGCATCCTGGCGCTCGACGAACCGTTCAGCAGCCTCGACCCGCGAGCACGTCGCACGCTGATCGCGATCCTCAAACAGTTTTCGGGCAGCCAAATCATCGCGACGCACGACTTGGACATCGTCGTCGATCTTTGCCATCGAGTTCTGCTGCTTGACGGCGGCCAACTTCGCGCCGCTGGCCAGACTCGCGACATCCTCGGCAACGCGGCGCTCATGGAACGTCACGGCCTCGAAGTCCCTTGGCGATTACGACCAAAGTGACTCTTTGTGCGCACCCTTTGGGGACGACGCTGTTACTTCTTGGATTGATCCTGCGGCATCACATTCGCGGGCATCTTGACACCCTTGGGCAAATGCTTCTGGCCTTCTGGGTTATTGATTTCCTTCTGGATCACGGCGGGATCAACAACGGGGACTTGGCTTGGATCCGCCGGGCCAAGTTCTGAGGATCCACATCCAGCAAAGATCAGCATGCCAAGCGTCAATCCACTGGCCACGACTGTGTGTTTCAGATTCATCATTTTCGAGATCCTTTGTTCGCTGCGATGAGAAATTCAAAATGTGCTTGCCGCACACATCCGTCTAACAGCCCTCGGCGGAAGTGTCGCCAAGGGAAACCGAAACAAAGCCTCCCACCGTTTCGCGCAGGTCGAATCTTTGGTCGTCACTTTGTTCGCGATCGTTCCGCACGATCACTTTCTCGCTGAATGCGATTGACCTGATCTCGCCAGTGCTGCATTTCATACACCAGCCCCAATTGTTCGTAGAATTGCGTCATTCGCTCACAAATTTCAAGTTGGTCTGGAGTTGCCAGCATCTGGCGCAGCGGTGAGTGAATGTCTTCCTCCATGAGTAATTCGACCTGTTTGGCCTGCTGCCTCATGGTTTCCGCGGCACTTTCGTCGCCAGCTTTTGCCAAGCATCTTGCGAGGCGAAACTGAATTCTCCAATCCGCCTGGCCTGGCCATACGGCGATCACTTCTCGATAGCCACGGATCGCCCGCTCGAAGTCTCGCTCAACTTCGTCAGCCAGGATGGCACCCAAGCGGGAATACTCATATCCCGAGAGGTCACCTGGCCAAGCTCGGTAGTGTTTCAGAGCATTGTCGAATTCGCCCAAATCAAACAACACCTGGGTCAAAGTTGCTACGAAGAAGGGTTCTTGTAGTGGTGCGTCTGCCACATCCAACGCTTTTTGGAGGAGTTGCAATGCTGCTTTTGGATCTCCTTCAAGAGAATACCACCGCGCAACGATGGCATGGTTCAAAGCCGCCTTGGGCTCCCGGCTACGAAACGCTTCCAGACGGCGGAGTTCCATGACCGCATTTTGAACAGCACCTGGTTCGAGGAATCCCATCAATTGATCAATCTCTGGATTCGCCGTCGCGGGGTAGAACTGACTCATGTACCACTCGCGTAACCGGAAGGGACGTTGCTCGTCCGGCGTCGCCTCCAGCACTTTTCGGAAGTGCGGTTCGGCTAAATGTGATCGGCCCGTGAGGTCATACAATTTCCAGAGCACAAAATGTGCATCAACGCTTTCTGGATCAGCCGCCAGCGCTTCGCGCAAGAGAGATTCCGCCAAGTGCGGCTGCAACCGAGCAAACAAAGACATCCGCGCCTCTTGAACACGAGCCGCAGGAAAGAGTACCGACTCGCGCCGGACGTGATTGAGTTGTTGGATCGCTGACGAAATCGCACGTTCTGGATTCAGCCGGGCATCTTTGAAGAAGGCTTCTGCCAGATTGAGTCGTGCAGAATCATCGGAAGGAAAAACGTCCAGATACGTTTGCAACTCGTTCCGCACAGTCCGCCAGTCTTGAATTCGAATCGCGCGTTGTGCCCGATCATGTGCTCGCATCGCCCCAATCCGAGTCATGCCGAAGTATCCTCCGACACTCAGTATCCCGACCGCGATGAGTGCCCAAACTCGAATCTTCACGGTGTCGAAGCCCCCTTGACCGGCGGCAATAGGGGGCGTCCTTCGATCGCCAACCAATAACGGTCCACGGCAATATTCTTGTGCCGAACGACTTTGCCAGATTGCCAGCGGATTTCAATCGTCACGGGGTCGCTCCAGTCTCCAAGGCCAATCAGTAGCCGTGAATCACTCGCACACAGATAGCTTCCCCCGCCGACGCTCATGCAAGAGATTCGCCGTGGACCGGCCTCGACAATCACCTGTGTCCCTTGCGGAGGGAGACGGTCAGTCCGTTGCAATTCGATGCCCAGAAAATGATTTCTCGTGATGGTCTCATTGCGGAGCAGCGCGACGGGGCGATCAAGATGAGTCACCAGTAAATCCAAGTCACCGTCGTTGTCATAATCCGCTCCGGCCGCACCGCGCCCCACACAAAGCTGTCGGAAGTAATCACCCACTCTGCTTCCCACGTCATCGAATCGAGCCTGTCCATCATTGTGCAGAATCTGCGGAAGCATTTCGAACGGTTTGTGCGCGGGCCCCAAGACGTGACCATTGGCGATAAACAGGTCCGAACTGCCATCACGGTCGTAGTCCAAAGCCACGGTCCCGAATCCAAGGCGATCGTAACTCATCGCGACAATGCGTGACCGGCGACTGTCATCCTCAAATTGAAGCCCACCCAAGTTCCGGTACAACGTGTTTTTCTGAGCATAGAAATTTGTCACGAAGATGTCGTAAAAACCGTTGTTGTCAAAATCGGCACAGGTGACGCCCATGCTCGCCTCGTTCTGCCCCATGTCGCTGACGGCGCAGCCTGCAATGGGCGCGACATCCCGAAATCTGGGAAGCCCTCCCGCCGCATCCAATTGACCTGTTCGATCACGATTCGCGAGACGCTGAAACAGAAAATTTGGCGTCATGTCATTGGCGACGTAGATCTCGTTCTGGCCATCCAAATCGAAGTCGAGGACCGTCACTCCCAATCCTTTTCCATTGGGGATTGCGATTCCAACTTCATCGGACACATCGCGAAACCGGCCATCGCCAAGATTTTGAAACAGTCGATCACTGACTGCTTCGTAATGCCCCGGACCACAGTAGCCGGCAACGCCATTGAAACGGCATTGCTGCTGATTCTCGAACGTGACGTCCAAGTAATTCACCACATACAAATCGAGATGGCGATCATCGTTGATGTCCAACCACACAACGCTCGCACCCCAGAGTTCATTCAGCGTCCCCGATTCCGGAGTCACATCAGCAAAGGTTCCGTCACCAAGATTCTGCAATAACGTGCTGGTCCGGTATCCGGTCACATAGAGATCATCAAATCCATCGGCATCAAAATCACCAACGGCGCATCCCTGCCCGTACCCAGTTGTACCTGCCGATGCGGCACGCGAGACCTCCTCAAAACCTTGTCCTCCCCGATTGCGAAAGAGCACATCGGTGTGACGCTTCGGCCCGAAAGTTTTCGCTGCGAGATCATCACCATTGGCAAGAAACAGGTCCAGCCATCCATCACGATCAAAGTCAAACCAAGCGGCCCCGCCCCCCATGATCTCCGGAAGGAAATAACGCCCGGGTATGGCGTCGGTATGAAACGAGAATTCAAGACCACAGTTGACAGCGACATCTGTGAACTGCGGGAACGAGCCAACGTCCGGGGGATCGTGTCTCGTAAGAACGGCATTCAGTTCCTCACGTGCGCGCTGCAAATCCTGGGCGCGCGTTTGTTGCGTGCCGTTCAATTGGTCTCGCGATGGCGCGGCACGGCGCGGCGACTCAGCATCGCTGCATCCCTCGAACGCCAGAACGGCGCAGATCGCTCCCCAGGTGATCCACCGCATGATCTCGACGAATCCTTATAGACAGGCAACGTTGCCAAACAATCGACCATTTGGGGTTTTGGAGAACCACTGCAACAAATGAAAAAGAAAGGGCCATGCACGAAACGCACACGGCCCTTTCCCAGATGTCTCTCTTCTGCCATTCCAATTCTGCAGTTTTGCCGCAGAGATTGGAGATCTTAGAAATTGGGAACTGGTTCCTGGCCATTACGGGTACCGATGCCCCACCACACCTCGTTACTCACATTGGCCGAAACCGCCCGCGCCGCTCCGTCCGCCATAGCGATATGCGCGATTCCGTCATGTTGGCTGCCTGCCGCCATGAGGTTTGAACCGCCCCAGTCATCGGTATAGGAATGGCAGGTTTTCTCATTCGGCATCATCGTATGGTTGTAGGCCGACCCGACTCCCATGAACGACCAAGCCCAAGCTCGGCCACGCATATTCGGACGACCACTCAACCCGGTCTGGTTGAGACAATCCAGGCGAGTCGCTTGAGTACTCGTCCCCCCAGCCCAAGTGTGGACTTGCGTTCGACGCTTTCTTTGGTCCGGGTCAGGACCAGGTTGGCTCGCTAGGTAATCAATTTGAATTTCGGCATACAGTGCTGTTTGGCTCAAGCCGTCGCTGATTTTGCCGGTCGTCACGGACTGGTCGCTTCTGAGCCAGTGGTTGGCTGGTGCCCCTGCCCCCTGCACGAACGATGCGACACCATTGTGACTACCATTTCCCGCGCCCATATTCGCGCTACCTGTGGTATTCAAATGCGAAGTACCATGATTAATCGCGTAATTGAAATTCGCTTGTCCGCCAGCGACCACGTTCGGTTCCGAGGGGCAAAGAAACATGGGGAACCGGACACTCTGAGTTCTGATGTTTGGGTTTCCGCCGCCACAATTCCAACCGCCAGAGTCAAATGCACCGCAGCCGGTCGCAAAGTCAGTCGACTTATAGTTCGTATTCTGTTCAAGGTACGGAAGCAGAAAAACTTTGTCCGAGAAGGCTCCGCGAAAGTCGTCACTGCCACTCCAAGAAATGCTGACGGGAAACTGCTTTGCTACGTCATGATAATTTTGAAAGGCAAGACCAATCTGCTTGAGATTGTTCTTGCACTGAGATCGCCGAGCCGCCTCTCGCGCCTGCTGAACCGCTGGGAGAAGCAGTGCAATTAGAACAGCAATGATGGCGATGACGACCAGCAGCTCAATCAACGTGAAACCAAACCGAGAGCGAAGTCTGGACATAAAATCCTCCAAGCTCAAAAAAATAAAAGGATGAAAACTCTCCGGGTATTCACTTCGTCAGATAGTATCAATGCCACCAGTTGTTGCCATCCTGGTCATCAAAAAGACCAAAAACTCGTGGACCCGATCGGCACTTCATTCCCGTGTCTGTCAGCGTGCCGTTTTTGAGCGTGCCTGTCAAACATAAGTTCACATTTTTCGAGACGTGTTAGTGCCTCAAATTCTTCGCGACATGAAATCGGACACTGTGAAATCCCTTACCAGAACGGTCTCAAAAACGCAGCGTATTGATTCGCAAAATCCAGACCCAAGCGAGTGCGATTTTCAGATGCCCTAACAAAGCCTCTTGGAGGACACTCGTTGCAGACTATGTCCGTCAAGTTTGTGCAGAATCTCGGAGGAATGCCGGGATTCGGCACTGGAGTTTTAGGAGCGATTGCATCCGAGGTCGCTGATGAACGGGGAAACTGATGGTCTCGTCGTCCAGAATCCGCCGCTGGTTGCTACTGATTGGACTCTTTGGAATCGGAATGCAATTCGATGAGGATGTTGTTCTTGGAGGCATCACGATCCACTGTGATCGACAACCCTGATGTTGCCGCATTGGCGTACTTGGCTGGCGAGGTCATTACCGGCGGTGACGCCCCCACCTGCATCGCAAACTGCGCGATGGTGACACGATGCCGGCCGACGAAAGCGTACTCGAAGTAATTTCCATCAATGTCGGTTTGCAAGAGGAATTCACCATCCTGGCCAATAAAACCGACCGACCGGGGAACGCCGGCTCGCTCAGGCCAAGCCATGAGTTGTCCGCCCCGAAGTGGGACACCATCCAACGTGATCTTTCCCCGAAAGGCCGCCTTGGCGGGCAGCAGAACGGTGCGCCACCATTTCTCACCCCCTTCGAAGGTCCACCAGTACACTCCCCCGGCTCCGAGGCCCATCAGGCACAGTCCGATCAATAGCAAACGGCCCCAAGGGGCTTTTGATTGGCGTGTTGTGAGACCAGAAGTCTCACCGCCATTCGATGAAGTTGCCGGCTCATTCATTTCAGCTTCCCCCGATTGAGCACTCTCGGCTTCGCATCCGTCGAGTCTGGTTCGATCACAACATACTGATGACCCGGCATGAGCGGCTCAAGAGTGTGTTGAATTCCATTTGGCCAATGAATCGAAGCAACGATGGATTCATTGGACTCGGAAGCGACGAGGACTTGCTGGAGATCATGCGCCGAAAGATAACTCCCGCCACCGCGAACGATGCGCACTTGTGATGTTCCCTCCGGATCATCGACGACCAGCCTGGAGCCCACGGCGTCGCGATTGGAGCTTGTTCCAACCAGGCGGATTTGGAGGATTCGAGTCACCGCCTCCGGAGGAGCGCGGTTGAGATTTCGCAAGAGCACAGGGGCCGCATCCTGGTGGCCAATCACGACATCAACGGCACCGTCGTTATCGAGATCGCCGACTGAGAGTCCGCGCGCACACCCACGAGACTCGAAGAACTTCCCAGCGGCAACTCCGAGAAAGTCGAAGCGTTTTCCGTTGTTCTTCCAAACCAATGCCGGCTGCTCGTAGGATGAATCTTGCCCCAATTCACGTCGGTTATTGTCGACGTGACCGTTCACGACCATCACATCCAGCCGGCGATCCAGATCAAAGTCGGCAAACAGAGTCCCCCAGCCGACCCACGGAAGTGATTCGCGAGCCAGTCCACGTTGGTGGGCCACTTCATCAAAGAACTCGCCGCGCAGATTTTCGTAGAGTGCGTTGTGTTCGTCTTCGAAGTTGGTCGCGAACAGATCCAGCCAGCCATCACCATTGATGTCGGCTGCGTCAACTCCCATGCTAGCTTGCATGTTTCCGACATAGTCGTAGGCAGCTCCCATGAGCTCACCCACACTCTCGAATTTTGTGCCACCCCGATTCAAGAAGAGGGAATTCGCCTGCAGATCATTGCCAACGTACAAGTCAATCCAGCCATCGTTGTTCAGATCGGCGGCGACAACTCCCTGACTTCGTGCCGGCGCGGTTTCCAACCCCACCGCCTCCGTGACGTTTTCGAACCGGCCATCTCCCAAGTTTCGGTACAAGACGTCATGCACGGGTTCGATCGATCGGGGACTGCAAAACACTCTCACGCCGCGCGCTGCATCTCCGCAGTAGGGATTCGTCTCGAGCGACCATTTGCCGTAATTGCAGACATAGAGATCCAGGAATCCATCGTTGTCGAAGTCCAAACAGGCGGCACTTGTGCCCCACTGAGCGTGGCCAACACCTGCTTGAGCGCCAACGTCTTCGAAGGTGCCGTCACCCTGATTCAAATACATCTGATTGGCACCGAAGCACGTCACATACACATCGGGAAAACCATCGTTGTCGAAGTCTCCGACCGCGAGGCCCGCGCTGAAACCTGTGTGTCCCAGTCCTGTCTGGTCCGTCACATCTTCAAAGTGTAGTTCCCCGCGATTCCGAAAGATTCGATTGCGAGGTGCCTTCCGACTCACATCAATCGGAAAGGCTGTTCCGGTCAGAAACATCAAATCCTGCCAGCCATCGAGATCGAAGTCGATCATTCCCAGTCCACTCCCATTCGCCGCCGGAAATGGCTTCTCGGGCGAGTCCCCGGAAACGTGAACGAAATCAATTCCGCTGGAGGACGTCACATCGTCGAACCACGCAGAATCGTTCAAGCCGCGGCTCGAAAAACCAGACGGCATCGACTTCGCGAATTCGGTCTGAGCGGCTCCCGGTCTGTGTTTGGTCGTTGGACCACGAGGTGCTGGTACTGACTGGTCGTGGCAACCCAGCACGCACAACGCGAACAGCATGACCAGCCGCATTGATGCGACATCGTGGAATCCGCGGACGCTGCTTCTCAACGGTGATCTCCTCGTTCCGCGTTCCTCAGAACAACCGAATCGGAATTGTTTCCAGCGGAGGCAACGCTCCGTGAGTTTTGACGGAATGCCGGAATTGCTGCACGAATGCCTCAGGCGAATCCGAGTCACGGATCTGTTGCATCAGGACTTCGGCTTCCAACCAGTTTCCGGCTTCCGCGAAACGATACGCTCGAATGATCTGCGCCCAGTACGAATGGGGAGCTTCGATTTGCAAACGATCCACGGCCGATTCGACTTCGCGTTTCCGCCGCAATTGTGCCGTTCGAGCTTGCCAGATCGCGGCTTTCTCGGTGTCTCCCAAGCGCTGATAAATTCGCTGCAGCAGGAATGCCGTCGCCGGTTCCAGCCTGGCGCTGTCCTCCAAGGGTTGTAACCACTCCAGAGCCGTTTGCGCTTGACCCTCGCGAAGTGCGATGTCGGCGAGCGATTCGCGAGCCTGGTGAGACTTCGGTTCCAACTTCACTGCGAGCTCCCAGTTGGCAACCGCCTCGCGTGTTTCGCCAAGCTGCAAGAGCGCCTGGCCGAGCGACACAGCAGCATCCGGTGTGGCGCGTGTCTCCAGACTGCGCTTCAAGAGGCCGACCGCCTCATCACTCCGTCCCAAACTGACCAGCGTGCCACCGTATGCCGACAGGAATTCTTCCGGAGAAATGGACAATCCACGCAGCTCCGGATCGAGTTGCAAAACTTTGCCGAATTCCAATACGGCCTGTTCTTCGTTCTTCAAATCGTTGTGAATGGTCGCCAAGTACAAGTGTCCGAGTACCTCATGAGTCGGGAGCTGTGCCAGTTGGTCTGCCAACTTGAGCGCCTCCTTCAGATGTCCGATGCGAGTGTTGCACACCATCAATTCGTACAAGACGTCCGGGTTCTTGGGATCCAATTGCAGGAACCGGGTCAGGATCGGCGCGGCAAGCGACCATTGGGACTGCATCAAATAGGACTTCGCCCAGGCATGCAGATCGACGGCGGTCGCCGCGCCGTGTTGCTCGAACAACTGAGCAGCCTCTCGCGGCCTGCCAACCTTCAGAAGAATGCGTGCGCGAAGTGCGATCGCGCGACCGTCAGTGGGATATTCTCGCTGGAATGCTCCGACTTCGCGGATTGCGGCGGACACGTCCCCTTTGCTCAGCAATTGCTCGACTGCCGCCAGTGCCCGTTCCTGTCGTCGCGAGATTGACACGAGCACGCCACTCACCACGACAATCGCGATCACGACGAACAGACCCCACCGTGTCAGCGAGCGCCTCACTCGGCCGGAGACATCGTTGTTGGCGCGAGCGGAGCCAACTTTGGCGCGAAGCAATCCGGCCACTGAGCGTCCACGGGGATTCGATGTGTCGGAACAAACCGGACGGCTACTCGACCGTCTCGGCATCGACACGATATCGAGGATGCGAAGAGCCATTCAATCGCGGATTCGAAGATCGTCCCGATCTCGCGATCCGCGATTCGTGCTCCGCGATTCGGCGATTTCCGGCCGAACCGTCCCGCCGGCATGCTGGAGACTTGGGGAAGTTTCGGGATGCCCAGACTCGGACCAAGACCTTCCGCACGTTGATTTCTTGGACGGTGCCGAGTGTGGGGACGTACTACGCTCATCCAGGTGTCGTGGCGGAGGACTTGCCTGCTCGGCCGGCGATCAATGGGCAGGCGGCCGAGAGTGGTGGTGCGTTGTGGGGCTCGGAACGGGACGGGGCCGAGCGGGTGCGGAACGTCGAGCACATTCGCGGGCTGGGCCAGGCGGATGACGCCGAAGCGGTGCTGACGAAACCGATCCACGAACCGCCGACGAATCCCTGGAGCACACACGGTTCACTGGTGGTCTGGTTTGATCGCGTCGTTTTGGCCACCTTCCCCAACTCGGAGGTGATGGAGCCGCTGAGCATCGACGGGGTGCCGACCGTCCCCGCCAGCGAGATGCAGGGCTTTGCCGAGACACTGCGGCGGCACTACCAAAGCGAAGAGACCGCGCAAAAGCTCGACGAGCGAGACCGCAGTTTGCAGATGCCCCCGCGCACGGTCGCCGACGCCAACCCGCAACTCAACGGCTGGATGGCCCAAGTCGCCCTGACCAACGCCAAGCTCGAAATCAACGACGACACCCTGCGCCGCGCCGACTCCGGCAAGACCGACGATGGCCGCGCCGAACAGACGAAAGCACTTGCTGTGGCGTACAAGACAGACGCGGCCGCCGATGCGGCTGTCAATAATCCAGTCTTGACGGAGGCTAACACCGGCACATTGACTGAAACTCTCAAAGCTCGCGAGAAGCCGGAGCGGGTTAAGACTCAGATCGAAAAGGAACAGGATGAGACCGTAAAACAGATTCAACAAAAGGCGGCGCAGGCGCAGAACTCAGCGCCGGCGGTTTCCGACCGCGTTGCCCGCATCATGGTGCGAATCGACTTCTTGGCACCATTGGTCGCAGAATTCTTGGCGGACAAAGGCTACACGGTTCAGCTTCGTGCCTTCAGTTGGTTTGAACGATTTTGGGACGGTACGCTCAAAGTCGATAACGACCTCAAGAAAGTCGAGGTCGATTCTAAACTCTCTGATTTCGAGATCTTTCGGAGAATTGTCGATTCAGTTGTGTCTGGTGGGTCATTCAAGGATTGGAAGCGGATCAATTACCCCGAAAAGCCGAACAGCGGCGTCTTCGCCGAAATCAGCGCGGCCCCCGGAACACCCGAGGCCGCGAGAGCAGCCATTGAGGCAAGGGAGCGTGATCGCCACCTCCTCTACGAGTACATGTCCGCCGCAGGCGCGACGCCTCAAGAGATCGAAAACACGGGATGGACTTTTGCTTTGAACGACGTCTTCGGCCCCGGCGGCGGAGCGGAGATCATCTTATTCGGCATAGGCGGCTACGCGGCCAAAGGAGCGGCTGACGCTCATCGCCTGCGAGAATGGAATAACGCGATTGCAAAGCTCGGCGGCATTCCCAAAGCACATCTCACGTCCGCTGCCCGAACCGAACTCTATGTGAAGCAAGGATTGGCGGATATCGCGAGCCGAGAACAAGCAAGGCAAGCCATCCTTCTGTTGGTCGATCAAATCCTAAAGCCGTTCGCTGCCAGAAATCCGGATGCAAAAGTCGGCGTCCGTGGAAGTCTTGCACGGGGACTCAAGTTCGAGGGAGGCCAATTTGATCCGTTTGACTACGACGTTGATGCGTTTATCGTGAGCAATGAACTTGCAGCACGAATTCCGCTAAACACCGCTGTCCACAGGAATCTTGGTAGTTTGCGACAGTATCAGTCGGCGATTGAAGCGATGGCCAAACGGGTGAAAGGGTTACCGGGGATTCGAAAAGAAACATTCTGGGTACGCGTTTTTTCGGAAGCCGAGTTTGCTGCAAAAGTTGGATTAGACGAACGACACATCATTCCGAATGGACATTAATCATGCCGACTGTCACCGCGTTGCAAGGGTTTGCTGACATCACATCGTCCTTGGATTTGTATGATGTTGCGCAACGATTGTCGGAAGGTCTCTTCGCCGGAATCGAGTTCGTTGAGGAGGACCGAGGAACGTGGGACGGTGCGCACGCACTTAGGCTGGCGCGAAACTTCTTAGATTTGGAAGTGGTTCTAATGGGTGGCACCAAAAACTGGTATACGTTGCAGGTTGTCAGCGCCGTTCATCCGGAAAGCGGCACTGAGTTCGACGCAGAGGATCGAGTCTTCGGCCACCTGGAGGATCTTTTGCGGGAGCAGATTGGACGGTTGAAAGACATTCAATGGAAGCCTCCTGTTTATTGAATGAGATGTCGTCACCAGGAGACCAGCGCCGAGCGCTGCTATTGGCTCCATTTTGCAGAGAGATTCGCTTGTTATGCCGACCGCTTCCGCCGCCGCTACCTCGTATGACCGAGTGCCGTACAAAAGCCACCCATTTCGGCAGTCGCATCCCGACCGGCTGGCGGTGATCGCGACTCTGCACGGCATGACGCCGCCGCCAATCGAGCGGGCGCGAGTCTTGGAGTTGGGCTGCGCCAGCGGCGGAAATCTGCTGCCGATCGCCGATCAATTTCCGGAGGGGACGTTTCTGGGACTCGACCTGTCGAGCCGGCAGATTCAAGACGGACAACGGCTGATCGAACAGGCGGGACTGAAGAACGTCGAGCTGAGGCATCAAGATATTTTGGCCTTCGACGCGCCGCCGGAGTCGTTCGATTACATCCTATGTCACGCTGTTGTGGCCGGTCTCCCGACCGAGCCACTTCGGCCGACCGCAGGTCTCCCGAATGGGGCAAGCGGTCCGAATGAGGAGACCTTCGGTCAAGGGACTGTGGCTCGGTCAGGAGACCGCCCACAACAAGAGGATCGGCGGCTCAATGAATTCTACTGGCCGATCGAATGGCTCAAGCGGATCGCGCGCTACCCGCACGACAACGACACATGGCTGGTCGGCCCGCACACAATCATCGCCAACGGCGAACCGCCGGAGCCGTTCGCTCCCAACACCAAAATGTCCTGCCTGATGCTGCTGGCCAACCCCTCCGAGTTCGGCCGCTGGACTCGCCCCAGCGTGGCTCGGTCAGGAGACCGCCCACAACAAGAAGAAGTCGTCTTCTACGATGTCTTCGGCCTCTACACGGAAGAACGCGACCTGGAACTCCGCGAGGGACTGCCAGAACTCCTCAACCGATTCCAAGACCGGTTCATCAGCAAAGTCCTCGACCCACAACGTCCCAACGTGGCGCTGTGATGCTCTGGTGAGCAACGCGCTCGGCGTGGGTCTCCTGACCCCGCCGCAGAGATGGACCGCAGGTCTCCATCCTGTTTCCGGAAGTCATTGAACGTACCTTGATCATCGTGCGGGAGACCTATCGGTCGCGCGTTTCGGCGAGGTCAAGAGACCCGCGCCGAGCGCTGCTGTTGGCTCCATTTTGCAGAGAGATTCACTTGCTATGCCGACCGCTTCCGCCGCCGCTACCTCGTATGACCGCGTGCCGTACAAGAGCCATCCGTTTCGGCAGTCGCATCCCGACCGGTTGGCGGTGATCGCGACTCTGCACGGCATGTCGCCGCTGCCGATCGAGCAGGCGCGAGTGCTGGAGTTGGGCTGCGCCAGCGGCGGAAATCTGCTGCCGATCGCCGATCAATTTCCGGAGGGGGCGTTTCTGGGACTCGACCTGTCGAGCCGCCAGATCCAAGACGGACAGCGGCTGATCGAACAGGCGGGACTGAAAAACGTCGAACTGCGGCATCAGGATATTTTGGCCTTCGACGCGCCGCCGGAGTCGTTCGATTACATCCTGTGTCACGGCGTCTTCTCGTGGGTGCCGGATGCGGTGCAGCGAAAGATTCTGGATATCTGCGGGAAGTGCCTCAGTCCCAACGGAGTGGCCTACGTCAGCTACAACACCTACCCCGGCTGGCACATGCGGGGCATGATTCGGGACATCATGCGGTATCGAGCGCAGTTCTTCGACAAGCCAGAACAGCAGCTCAATCAAGCTCGCGGCCTGCTGACGTTTCTCAGCGAGTCGATCAAATCGGAGAACAACGCCTACGGCATCCTGCTGAAGAATGAACTCGAAGCGATCAGCGGGGCCGACGACTCGTATCTGATGCACGAACACTTGGAGGAGATCAACGACCCCATCTACTTCCACGAGTTCGCGGAACGTGTGGACTCCAGCAACCTGCAATATCTGGGCGAGGCGGATTTCGGCTCGATGTCCCTGGAGAATTTTCCCGATCCGATCCGAGCCATGCTGCAAAGCGTGTCGCGCGACATCGTCGAGCGGGAACAGTACATGGACTTCGTCCGCAACCGCATGTTTCGCCAAACACTGCTCTGCCGGAAAGACGTGTTGCTCGATCGTGCTCCCAAGCCACAACAGTTGCTCCGGCTGGAAGTCGCATCCTCCACCAAGCCAGAAGGCGAGGTCAGCCTGCAAGCGGAAGAACGGACGACGTTCCGTCGCGGCTCGTCGGTGCTGACAACCTCGGACCCGGTGGTCAAAGCGGCCATGCTGCAACTCCGCGAGGCATGGCCCTCATCTTTGCCGTTCCTTGAACTGGCGGCCATCGCCCGCTCACGAGTCGGCAACCGCATGTCCGCCGTGCAAACCGACGCGATGAGTCCGGCGACGCTGCATCTCGCGGAGACGTTGCTCCGCTGCTACGGCACATCGCAAGTTGATCTGCGCACCGTTCGCCCCCGATTCACATTGCCGATCGGAGAAAGTCCTGCTGCGTCACCCTTGGCCCGCGCCCAGGCGGAAGCCCGACTGCCCGTCACGGATCGGCTGCATGGCTCCGTTCCGCTGGACGATTTTCAGCGTCAGTTGCTGATCCTGCTGAATGGCACCCGCCGCCGAGCCGACCTGCTGGAGGCTCTGACTCAGCAAGTGCAGTCTGGCGATCTTTTGCTGCACCAAGATGGCAACCGTGTCCAAGACGCAGCCGGCATTCGCGAACTGATCGAGCGCTGGCTGACTCCGGCTCTGGAATCTCTGTCTCGGAGCGCTCTGCTGGTTTGAGTCCACGCGTTATGGCCGGTCTCCTGACCGAGCCACAGCCCGTTGACCGAAGGTCTCCTCATTCGGACCACGTGTTGCCTTCGGGAGACCTACGGTCGGCCGAAGTGGCTCGGTCGGGAGACCGGCCACAACAAGATCGGCGGCTCAATGAATTCTACTGGCCGATCGAATGGCTCAAGCGGATCGCGCGCTACCCGCACGACAACGACACTTGGCTGGGTGGCCCACACACGATCATCGCCAACGGCGAACCGCCGGAGCCGTTCGCTCCCAACACGAAAATGTCCTGCCTGCTGCTGCTGGCCGTTAGTGAGCGCTGGCCGAGGGGCGGACATCAACTCAGCTTGGGCCGGTGAAAGGGCCTTGGGGGCCTTGAATGTTGCCAACGAGTATGGTCATGAGGACATCGCGGAGAATCTCCGAACAAATGGCGCAATGACGGCCGAAGAGCTTGGGCTGGCCACTGTTCCGGATTTTCCGAGAGACGATGGTTTCGTGACTCATCTTTCTTCTTTCCTCGGCGCCCCGGAGCCGTTGGCTCTTCGCGAGATCGTGCCGACGGATTTGCCGATTGCGATTCCTGTGATTCGGACGGAGGACGAGCAGATTCTGGTGACGGAGGGGATGTCGGCTCGACCGCTGACCGTTCCGGCGGGGGGCGAGGCGTTTCAGTTTGCCGAGCTGGTGTTGCGGCTGCCGAGCGACTGGCCGTTGACGCTCGATGCGTTTGCGAACCCGCAACACGCTGTTGTGGCCGGTCTCCCGACCGAGCCACTTCGGCCGACCGCAGGTCTTTCGAATGGGGCAAGCGGTCCGAATGAGGAGACCTTCGGTCAAGGGACTGTGGCTCGGTCAGGAGACCGCCCACAACAAGAGGATCGGCTGCCCAATGAATTCTACTGGCCGATCGAATGGCTCAAGCGGATCGCTCGCTACCCGCACGACAACGACACATGGCTGGGCGGCCCGCACACGATCATCGCCAACGGCGAACCGCCGGAGCCGTTCGCTCCCAACACCAAAATGTCCTGCCTGATGCTGCTGGCCAACCCCTCCGAGTTCGGCCGCTGGACACGCCCCAGCGTGGCTCGGTCAGGAGACCGGCCACAACAGCGCGAGAGTGAGGAAGTCGTCTTCTACGATGTCTTCGGCCTGTACACGGAAGAACGCGACCTGGAACTCCGCGAGGGACTCCCCGAACTCCTCACCCGCTTCCAAGCCCGCTTCATCAGCAAAGTCCTCGACCCACAACGGCCAAACGTGGCCACTGCGCGGTGAGTCGTTCGGACGTAGGCGTCCGGGCTACGAATTGGTTCGGTCACCATTACAATGCCGACGACTCAAGTCACGGAGTGATTCTCATGCCCGCCACTGCGACGAAGTCGTCCAAGAAGGCTCGGACCAAATCCCCGTCCGGCATTCCTAAGCTCGCTCGATCCACCAACGGAACGGCCGATGTGCTGACGCTCGCGGAAGCGGCGGAGTATCTGCGAGTCAGCGAGGTCGCGGTGTTGCAAGCGATCGACGAGCAAAACCTCCCGGCTCGGCGAGTCGGGCAGGACTGGCGAATTCTGAAGTCGGCCATTCAACAGTGGCTGTTGGCTCCGCAGACTCGGCGCACCGGAAAAGCCGCGTTGCAATCGCTCGCTGGTTCCTGGAAGGCTGATCCGACCGTCGAGCCGATGCTCGCGGAGATCTACCGACAGCGAGGTCGACCGATGGTGGGAGAATCGACTTGATTCTTTTGGACACCGACACGCTGACTCTGTTGATGTTGGGGCATCCTCAAATTCAACGCCGTCTGGATTCCGCCGAAGAAGACATCGCGATCACGATCGTCACTCGGATTGAAGTCCTTCGCGGCCGTTTCGATTTTGTGCTCAAGGCGGCGGATGGAATTCAGTTGCAGACTGCTCAGCAACGTTTGGACGACGCCGAGGCTCGACTGGCGGAGGTGATTGTGATTCCCTTCGACACCTCGGCGGCTCAGCAGTTTGATCGGCTGCGCCAGGCGAAATCCCTGCGGAAAATTGGTCACGCCGATTTGCTCATCGCCAGCATCGTCTTGGCCCAGCGAGCCACACTGGTGACTCGCAACGTGCGGCACTTTCGCACAGTCTCCGGACTCCATGTCGTCAATTGGGCCGACTGACCGCCAACGTTTGTGAAGGATCATTCGCCCTATGCCAAACATATCCGACTTCGTCGCCACGTCGTATGACCGCGTCCCGTACAAGAGCCAACCGTTTCGGCAGTCGCATCCCGATCGGTTGGCGGTGATCGCGACTCTGCACGGCATGTCGCCATCGCCAATCGAGCGGGCGCGAGTCTTGGAGTTGGGCTGCGCCAGCGGCGGAAATCTGCTGCCGATCGCCGATCAATTTCCGGAAGGGACGTTTCTGGGAGTCGACCTGTCGAGCCGCCAGATTCAAGACGGGCAGCGGTTGATCGAACAGGCGGGACTGAAGAACGTCGAGCTGCGCCATCAGGATATTTTGGCCTTCGACGCGCCGGCCGATTCATTCGATTACATCCTGTGCCACGGTGTGTTCTTGTAGGTGCTGCATGTCCGCTGTGCAAACCGACGCGATGAGTCCCGCGACGCTGCATCTCGCGGAGACCTAGTTTCGCTGCTACGGCATATCACAGGTTGATCTGCGCACCATTCGCCCCCGATTCACATTGCCAATCGGTGAGACCCCCACCGCGTCACCCTTGGCCCGCGCCCAGGCGGAAGCCCGACTGCCCGTCACGGATCGGCTGCATGGCTCCGTTCCGCTGGACGATTTTCAGCGTCAGTTGCTGATCCTGCTGAATGGCACGCGCCGCCGAGCCGACTTGCTGGAAGCTCTGACTCAGCAAGTGCAGTCTGGCGATCTTCTGCTGCACCAAGACGGCAACCACGTCCAAGACCCAGCCGCCATTCGCGAGCTGATCGAGCGCTGGCTGACTCCGGCTCTGGAATCTCTGTCTCGGAGCGCTCTGCTGCTTTGAGTTGCCGAACGGGCCGGGCTACTTCTTGCCGAACAGCCGGTTGAGCCGTTCCTGGTGATACTGAAGCCGGTCGCCAGCCGACATTTTCGCGAAGTTCGGAGATTCGTTCGTCGAGGCGGAAATGACTAATTCTGGTGCAGCCGTGGACCCGGCGTTCGTCAAGCCAGTTGGCGATGGCAGGCTAATGACCGTGCCGCTTCCGCCGTAGCTCATGACGTTGGTTTGCAGCGTGAGATCGTCGTCGAGCGATCGCTGCGGAGAGATCTTCAATTCTTGCAGGACACCGTGATAAGCCTGCACCGCTTCGCGAGGTTCGATCAGTCCGTCGGTGATGTAGCGCAGCATTTGGATGAACGCGAGTTGGTGCTCGGCGTTGTTGATCTTGCGGCCGAAGAGCGCGACTTTGGCTCCGTACTTTTGAGCCTCGTGAATCAGCAGGAACGCATCGAGCGTCGTTCCCGCTCCGCCACCGAGGATGCCGACGACCAGGTGCGGATCGAAGCGGACGAGCTCCTCCATCGCGCGCGGTCCGTGATAGACCATCTTCAGAAACGTCGGCCGGCCGGCACTCGTGACTCCGGCCAGCGAGCGAGCGATCACGTCGTTGATGAACCCCGGCAACTGATCCGGCGCGACGGCATCGGGGACGTTCGGGTCGAAGATCTCCAGGAAATAGCGGAACTGTTTCTGTTCGCACTCCTCACGGAACTCTTTGAACTGATTGAGCACGTCGATGTCCAACTCCAACTGGTTGTTGAACGTCACCGAGTACAGGCCGAGATCGACGCCGAGCGTTCGCTCTGACGGTTCGCAGTCGAGATGCCCGCACTGCATGTGGTCGAGGCTCGCCGTGCGAAACGGCCGAGCGGGAGTCGTGTGAATCCGGCCGCCCCGATGAATATGGACGTCGGTCGCGTCGTTCGCGCGAGCCGCCGGGGTGATGTGCGAGTTGTCGAATAGCCGCTCCTGAATCGTCAGCACTTCGCTGGTGCTGGCCGACATCAGCACGATGTCGACGACCCCTTGGTCGATGACCTCGCGGATCTGCTGGCGGTACTGAGCCAACGTCTTGAAGCGGACTTCGCCGTCGTGCCGTTCCGGCGACTTGCCCGGAGCGCCGATGGAAAAGCCCATGTCGGCGTCCTTCGCGTCCGCGATGATGAATTCCTTGCAGCCGCTGGGATCGGCATGGATCGCGGCCAACTTGCGGTCGAGTGATTTTTCCATGCGCCGATGGTATGTCTTGCTCGCTCGCTGCCACAAGACTCGTTGCCTGGAGGTCTCGTTCGATGAAATCGCTCCGCATTGCCACCTGCCAGTTTTCCGTGGAAGGCCAAGTTGAGCATAACCGTCGTTGGGTGCTGAAGCAGATCGCTCAGGCCGCCGAGCAATCGGCCGACGTCGTGCATTTTTCGGAGTGTGCGTTGTCCGGATATGCTGGCGTTGATCTCCCCGGCATTGCCGATTTGGATTGGACGGCACTGGCCGACGCGACGCGCGACGTGATGGCCGCTGCCAAACAACATCGAGTCTTGGTGCTGCTCGGCTCGACGCATCAGTTGGACGAAAAGCACAAGCCGCACAACTGCGTGTACGTCATCAATCCGAAAGGTCAGATGGTCGATCGCTACGACAAACGCTTTTGCACGGGGACCGTCGGCAAGAAGACGACGCTCGATCTGTGCCACTATTCACCGGGCGACCGCTTCGTGACGTTCCAAGTGAAGGGGATCACCTGCGGAGTCGCCATCTGCTACGACTATCGCTTTCCGGAGCTGTATCGTGGCTACAAGCAGCTTGGCGTCGAGGTGATGTTTCAGTCGTTTCACAACGCTCGCAAGACGGTTGCGGCTGATCCGAAATACAACATCTGGAAGACGATCGTCCCGGCGACCATGCAATGCCGAGCGGCCGAGAATCATTTCTGGATCAGCGCGAATAACAGCACCGCCCGCCCGTCGTGCTGGGGGAGTTTCGCGGTTCGCCCCGACGGTCTGATCGTCGGTCGCTTGCCGCGACATCGTGCCGGAGTGCTCGTCACCGAGATGAAGCTCGATCCCGGCTGCTTCGACGCTCCCGCTCCGTGGAGGCCCGCCGCGATGAGCGGCCAACTCCATAGCGGCCAGTTGGTCGATCATCCCCGCTCGCGAGACGTCACGTCCGTGTAAGCGATCTCTCGCCGAAAATAACCCGAAGTGCTAGCGAGGGCGAAACCTCCAGTGACTTCGAAATTGACGGACCACAAAACGTTCGCCCTCGCTGGCGCTTCGGGTTACGATGCCCAGCCCTGTTGTCTCCCACCCTTTGATCCGCAGTGCTGAGAACCTCTGATGAACGCATTGCGAAACCTCGTTGCTTTATCGGCCGTCTCTCTCGCGGCGATCTTGTCGCCAGGTCCAGCCGACGCGGACGACGCTGGCATCGAATTCTTCGAGAAGAAAATCCGACCGTTGCTCGTTGCGCATTGCTCCGAGTGCCACGCGGCCGATGCCAAGAAGTTGGGGGGCGGATTGTTGCTCGACAGCCGCAACGGCATGCGCAAAGGGGGCGATTCGGGAGCTGCGATCGTGCCGGGGAAGCCGGACGAGAGTCTGCTCATCAAAGCGGTGCGGTACACCGACGACTCCCTGAAGATGCCACCGAAAGGGAAACTGCCGGCGGTGGCCATCGCGGACCTCGAAGAGTGGATCAAACGAGGAGCACCCGATCCGCGCGACAAGCCGGTCCCCGCGAAGGCCGCTGACTCGTGGGAAGAGACGATGCGCGTTCGCGCTCGCTGGTGGAGCTTGCAACCGGTGCAGAACGTGGAAGTCCCGAAACCAAAACAGGCCGGTTGGTCCGATCATGCCGTCGATCGCTTTGTGCTCGCGCGAATGGAGCAACAGGGACTCACGCCCGCTGAACCAGCCAATCCGCGAACGCTCGTCCGCAGATTGAGCCTCGTGCTGACCGGGCTGCCGCCGACATCCGAACAAGTTGCGGAGTGCGTGCGTGATGGCGGCTCTGCGGGAGCCTCGCCCTCCCGTGTTGCGGTCGAGAAGCTCGTCGATTCAATGCTTGACTCTCCGCACTTCGGTGAGCGATGGTCGCGGCATTGGATGGACGTCGTTCGTTTCACCGAGACTCACGGCAATGAGTGGAACTACGAAGTCCATCACGCCTGGCGGTATCGCGATTACCTGATCCGGGCCTTCAACGCCGACATCCCGTTCGACCAATTCATTCGCGAGCACATCGCGGGGGACTTGCTTCCCGTAGGGTGGGTCGAGTCATCGAGACCCACCACTAGCGATGGACGCGCAACTGCCGTTGGTGGGTCTCGCGGACTCGACCCACCCTACAGAGCTCGCCTGCATCCCACCGAACGCTTTAACGAGTCGATCATTGGCACCGGCTTTTACCGCTTCGGCGAGGTCAATCACGACGACTGCATCAGCCTGGCGTCGCTGGGCTACGACATCATCGACAATCAGATCGACACGCTGACGAAGGCGTTTCAAGCGACGACCGTCGCGTGTGCTCGGTGTCACAACCACAAACTCGATGCGGTCTCGATGCAGGACTACTACGGGATGCTCGGCATCCTGCGCAGCTCGCGGCTGGTGAGTCACTGCATCGACGCGCCCGACGTCAACGCGAAGCTCACACAACGGCTGACGGAGTTGAAGAAGGAACTGCGTAAGGAGCTCGCTGCTGTCTGGTCGCAAGAGACGTCACAGTTCGCACGGTACTTGCAAGCGGCGATCGCGAAACGCGCGAACCGACCCGACGCTGCGGAACTCGCGGTAGGCTTGGATGCCAAGCAATTGGAAAAATGGATCGCCGTTCTGGCCGCCGAAAAGATGCCGCTCGAAGATCCGTTCGAGCCGTTGCGAGTTCTCGTCACCGCGACGATGACCGATCCCGCCGCAGTCCCGGCGGAGTGGCAGAAGCTGGCCGACCGGTATGCCAAAGAGGACCGTGATCGAATCGAATTCAACCGGTCGCAGTTCGAGACGTTCGGCGACTACTCCCTCTCTTCAGGCGAGCGGGGTGGCGTCAGCCCCCCGGTCTCTTCAGTCAACTTCGCAAAAACCGGGGGGCTGACGCCGCCCCGCTCGCTTGAAGCAAATGGTTGGCAGATCGGCGGGCAAGCGCTGCGAAACAATCCGGGGCGCAGCGGCGATTTCGCGATGCATCCCGACGGCGACGCGCTCGTTCGCGCGGTGTTGCCGGCCGGCTGTTTCACGCACGCGCTGTCGGACAAACTCAATGGCACACTTCGCTCGCCGGTCCTGCCGCTCGGCAAGAAGAACATCAGCTTTCAAGTGCTCGGCCAGCGGAGCAGCGCGGTGCGGTTGGTCTCGAACAACTGTCAGTTGAACTACAAAAACTACCGAGCGTTGACCTCGGCCGATCTGCATTGGGAGACCTTCTCGCCTCCTGACGACCGCGACTCGCTGCGGACGTATGCCGAGCTGATGACGATGTTCGACAACCCGAAGTTTCCCGATCAGCTTTCGGCACTGGGAGGCGACAAAGAGAACTACAAATTGCCGTGGGACAAGGCGGCCGAGAATCCGCGGTCGTACTTCGGCATCACGCGTGTCGTGCTGCACGATGGTCCGGAACCGCCGCGAGCGGAAGTGTCGCATCTGCGTCCGTTGTTCACCGGAGATGAGCCGACGTCTCTCGCCGATATTTCGACTCGATATGTCGCTGTCATCGAAGCTGTACTGCGAGCTTGGGCCGAGGATCGTGCGACGGACGAGGATGCTCGGTGGCTCGACGCATTGCTGCGACGCGAACTGCTCGCCAATCAAGTCGGCTCTTCGCCGCGATTGACCGAGTTGGCAAAGGAATACCGGCAGACCGAAGCACAACTCGCTCTGCCGCGTGTCGTCGCGGGAGTTGGCGAATCGGGTCAGGCCTACGATCAACCGATCTTCGGCCGCGGCGACGTCACTCGGCCGGGAGAAGTCGCCCCGCGACGATACCTCGAAGTGCTGTCCGCCTCGCGCGATCCATTCGTGACAGCCGGCAGCGGGCGGCTGGAACTCGCCGATCAGATCGCGAGTCCGAGTAATCCGCTCACGGCGCGAGTCATCGTGAATCGCGTCTGGCATCACTTGTTTGGAACGGGACTCGTTCGGACGGTCGATGACTTCGGGCATGTCGGCGAACTGCCGTCGCACCCGGAGCTGCTCGATCATCTGGCGACTCGCTTCGTGGCCGAAGGCTGGTCGATGAAGAAGTTGATCCGGTCGCTCGTGCTGACGCAGACGTTTCAGTTGTCGAATCAACCGTCGGCCGCATCGCGGGAAGTCGATCCGCAGAACCGGTTGTTGCAGCATTATCCGGCTCGACGATTGGAAGCCGAGGCGATTCGCGATTCGATGCTGGCCGCGAGCGACCGACTCGATCGCACGCTGTTCGGTCCCAGCGTGCAGCCGTTCCGAGACAAGGACTATGCCGATCGCCGCCTCTTTGCCGGCCCGCTGGACGGTCACGGCCGCCGCAGCATTTACATCAAGAACAATCTGATGGAAGGCCCGAAGTTTCTCGAAGCGTTCAACTTCCCCGGCGGCAAGGTGACTCAAGGCCGCCGCGACGTCACAAACGTTCCGGCTCAGGCGCTCGCGCTGCTCAACGATCCGTTTGTGCTGCAACAAGCCGAAGTCTGGGCGCAGCGGTTGATCACTCGTTCGCACAAATCGGTCGCGGAACGCTTGCAAACGATGTTCGGGACCGCGTGCCAACGTGCGCTCGCGCCGGAAGAGCAAACTCGCTTCGAGCAAGCGGTCGAGCAGATCGCCGAACTTCACGGTGTTCCACCGGCCGAGGTACTTACGAGCCAAGCCGTCTGGAAAGACGTGGCGCACAGCATTTTCAACCTCAAGGAATTCATCTATGTCCCTTGAGCGTGTCTCTTGTCTGCGGGTGGCATGGCTTGCTTCCGAGGTCATCGTCGCCGAGTTCGGCGCGGGTCTCCGGACCCCGCCGCTATACCCCACGCGGTCTCGAATGAGATGTTTTTGGCGAGCGGCAGGGCGTCAGCCCTCCGAGTGATTCCATTTGCTCTGCCTCGGAGGGCTGACGCCCTGCCGCTCGCCGAATCTCTCATGATTCCCCGCGCGAAGTATAAAACGACAGTCCCCTTGCCCCGGTGGCGTTATTTTCGCAATGCCGAATGTACCTGTTACGAATCAGAAGCCTTGTGGTCGAACACGAACTCGCCCTCGTTCACGTCGATCACGATCTTGCAGCCCGGCGGCAAGCGGCTGGACAGCAACTCGTTGGCGAGTTGATTTTGCAATCGCTGTTGAATGACTCGCTTCAGTGGCCGAGCACCATACGCCGGGTCGTAGCCTTCTTCGCCGAGCTGATCTTTCGCGGCGTCGGTGATCTCAAAACCGAAACCGTTCTCGTCGAGTTGCTTTGCCAGGCGGCGGAGTTGCAGATCGACGATCTGGCGAATCTCGGCGCGGCCGAGCGGATGGAAGACGATGACCTCATCGACGCGATTGAGGAATTCCGGCAGGAACTCACGTCGCAGCGAGTCCATCACGCGGCGGTTGATTTCTTTGTTGAGTCCCTCGCCGCTCAGCGCTCGCCCCTCGGCCAATTCCATGATCGACTGGCTGCCGATGTTCGAGGTCATCACGACGATCGTGTTTGTGAAATCGACTGTGCGGCCGTGGCCGTCAGTCAGCCTGCCGTCGTCGAGTAGTTGCAGCAGGATGTTGAAGACGTCGCGGTG
>SYJG01000337.1 GCA_005798445.1 Planctomyces sp. | reverse complement strand
GTGGGGCGTGGGGGGCGGGGCGCGGGGCGTGTGGGCTGCATTCGGAATTGCTCGCCCCTCACCCCTCTCCCCTCGCCCCTTCTCAACTTTGTCCTGGCAACCACAGCTTATTCTCGCCCGCCGGTTTCTCGGCGGCCGATTCGGGAGTCCACACTCCGCCGCTGGTGATGGCTCCGACGGCTTCTCCGTCCGTCATCCACGGTGCGGCGACTTTGTAGTGGTTGACGATGCCCGTCACATAGCCGCGCAGCTCCGGAACCTTCGTGCCGTAGTGCTCCCACATTCGGCGGAGCAGGTTGCTGCACGCCGGGTCGTGTGGGTCGTCGAGCCGGTATCGCAGTTCGCGCATGTCGCAGTCGAGTTCGTGCTCGAATTGCTCAGAGGCCGAGACCGTTCGCGCCCGCTCTTTGTCCAGCCAGCGGATCGCTTCGGAGGTCTCCATCAGCAGCGAGCCGAGATCCGAGAGGAATCGGTAAACCCGCGCCATGTCGAGCTGATCGTGGCAACTGGTCCGCTCGACGATCGTCAGCAGCAGCGAACGGAGGCTCCCCTTGTGCTGAATCAACGCCGCTCGCTTGAAAGCCGCGACGAGTTGCTGATCGCTCAGCTTGTCGAACGGCAGCCTCGCGAATTGCAGTACCGACAGCGTGCCGACGCTTGTGTGCTCGTTGACGTCTCGCGGAGTCGCGACCGGCAGGCTGTATTTCGCACGCTCGTCGGGGACGTCGAACGGCAGGCCGAATCGGTCGGCGTACATGTCGATCTGTTGCAGCCATGCGGCCAACGGCACGCGCACCGAGTCGTCGCCGATCGCCTGCTTCGGAGTCTTGCCGCCGAGCGCGGCCAGCGGCATCTCCGGCCAATCGTTCGTCAGAAACTTCGACCAGTTGTCGCGGTTGATGCGGCGAATGATCCCCAGGGGCGTCGAGGCTTCGAAGTGCCGTTTGTATTGCAGCGGCAGGAATTCCTTCTCGAAAACAGAGTTCGTCGAGATCGACTCACCGGTGCCAGGGGCCGTCAGCTTTTCAATCTCTTCGCCGCCAGCCGCTTCCAATTTGGCGAGTGAGTCGGTGAAGCTCTCCCCTTCGATGCCGATGATCGCCAGGGCGGCTTCCTGCTGGCCTGGAGCGGCGCTGGCGAAGACGACGATCTCGGCGGCAACTCGCGGCACGGTGTCGAGCGAGTAGCTCGCCGAGTCGCTGCCGATGACCGGGTTCTTGTCGAGCACCCGATACGTCGCCACCGGTTGCCGCGGGTCAGGAGCTTGTCCCTCCGGAGGAGGCAACCGCACGAACAGCGGCGTCGCGTCGAGCAGCGTCAGCAGCTTCGACACCATTTTGACTTTGTAGGTCGATTGCACAACGCGATGAGCGTGCTCGCGATCGCCGCGACGGCCCAATGTTTGAGCCAGCGTTTCGGCTTCGACCGCCGCCTCGAATTCGTCGGAATGTTTCGCCGAACGATGCAGCGCTTCGGCCGCAGCCTTCTCATCGCCATCCCAGGCGCGGCAGAGTCCTGAGTTCCACCACAAGCTGGCGACGGCGACACGCTTCTTCGCCGCATCGTCACCCGAGAGCGCCGCCAGTTCTGTCTCGGCCGTCTCAGCCAGCTTGGCGAACAAGCCGCCGGCCGCCTCGTTGCAGCCGAGGAACGCCAACTTCGCCGATTTGCGAACTTCCTTCTCGAACGCCTCGTCCCCCGCGACCGGCACCAGATCATGGCTGCCGCGCAGGATGTACGGGATTTTGGTGTCCCCATCGAACTCGATCAGTTCCATGAAGACGTTCTCGCGGTTCTCTTCGCTGGCCAGCCGCATCGCGAGACCAAGGTATTGCCGATGAGCCAGCGGGCTGCCGACCGAACCCATGAACTCGGCGACTGACCGCGCCAGGAAATAGATGATGTGCGGGTACTCGTTCGAGCAGCGTTGGAACGCTCGCTGGATCGCGGTCTTGCCCGCTTTCCAACCGCTCCCCAAGAACGACGCCAGCCCGAAGAGCGAGATCGAGTACAAGTTGTCCGGCTGGACTTGCAGCACTTTCGTCAGCGGCCCGATCGCCTCCGGCCCGCGCTTGTCCATCATCAGCGTGAAGGCTTGCAGGTTCTTGACCCACGCGCTTTGCGGATGCTTCTTGTCCAGCGCGTTGAGCAACTGCAATGCCTGCTTGTACTGCTTGGCCGACTGGTGCCTCACGACCTGCTCGATCGAACCTTCGAGGCCGTGACAACAGAATTTCAACTTCTTGCCGCTGCCACAGGGGCAGACCGCGTAAACGTCCAAAGCCATGAGCGAATCCGATCGTCAAAAAACGTAATTTCAGGCGAGCGGGGCGGCGTCAGCCCCCCGGTTCGTCGTGTGCCCCCGCTCGCCTTTGAGTGTCTGGTAAGGGGCGGGATGTTAGTGGCTGATTCCGTCGATTCACAGACAACGCAGCCGCGAAGAAAGCACACTAACCCGATGCGCCAGCGAGGGCGAACGCTTCACCCAATGTTTCCGCTTCAAGCCAACTGGAGCGCTCGCCCTCGCTGGCGCTTCGGGTTAGCTTTACGCGGACGGCCAATATCCGAAGTCCTTGTTCCTGGATCACTCATGCCCACAATCCTCGTCACCGGCGGTGCCGGATTCCTCGGAAGTCACCTGTGCGATCGCTTGATTGACCGCGGAGATGAAGTCATCTGCGTCGACAATTTCTTCACCGGCCGCAAGGCGAACATCCAACATCTGATCGGCAACTCGCGCTTCGAGTTGATCCGACACGACATCGTGTTCCCGCTCGTCGTCGAGTGCGACCAGATTTACAACCTCGCCTGTCCCGCGTCGCCGATCGCGTATCAGTTCAACCCCATCAAGACGATCAAGACCTCGACCGTTGGCATCGTCAACATGTTGGGCCTGGCGAAACGCTGCCGAGCACGCTTCCTGCAAGCCAGCACGTCGGAAGTCTACGGCGACGGCCAACAGACCCGCTCGTTCTGTTACCGCGACGACTTGATCGAAGGGATGATCCGCCTGATGGACAACAACGAACACATCGGCCCGGTCAACATCGGCAATCCCGACGAGAAGACAATGCTCGAACTGGCCCAAGCAGTCATCGCCGAGACTGGCTCGAAGAGCGAACTGAAATTCGAACCGCTCCCCAAAGACGACCCCAAACAACGCTGCCCCGACATCACTCGCGCGCGGAACTGGCTCGGCTGGGAACCACAAGTACCGCTGAACATCGGGCTGGCCAAGACGGTGGAGTACTACCGGCAGTTGCTGGCCGGTTCGTAATCCCGCCACTGGGCTGGACCGAAGGTCTCCCCAAACCTTGGTGATCTGCGGTCGTCGGAATGTGCGGGATCGGGAGACTCGCGCACAGCACGGCCGACGTCTCCTGAGCCGCCGGGCCAATCATGATCGACTTGTTCCGCGAGTCTATTTCCCAACTTTTGGCTTGACGTTGCCGCCAACTGGACCGGTCGGCTGTGCTCGCTGTTGGAGATCGATTTGGCTTTGCATTGACGCTCGCTGATTCGCCAGCGTCTGCATCGCCGAACGAATCCGATTGGCCTCGCCGTCCGCTTGATCGAGGTCCACTTTCGCTTTCTTCAATTCGTCTCGTGTTCGCTGAAAGGCGATCTTGGCAGAACTCAACTTCGGATCGGTCTCGATCGCTTCCGTCTTCTTCTTGGAGGCGGCTCCGAGCTCCGCCGTCGCCTCTTTGATCTGTTTGACCAACTCTTTCGCCTCCGAGTTGTCCGCCATCGCGACATCCTCGATGGTTTTCTTGTTCTTGTCTGCTTCGGAGACTTTCTTGGTCAATTCTTTGCGTGTCTCCAGCGACACACTCACACCGTTGTTGGACTTCTGCTGAACAATCGCGGCTTCGTGAATCTTGCGGGCCTTTTGATAAGCCTCATTCTCGTTGGTCAGAGTTTCGATCACCTTTTTGCGAATCTCTGCCAGTTCTGCACGCAGCCCTTCCAGGTTTTCTTTGGCCGCCTTCAACTGCGGCGAGTTCTTGGCTTCTTCTTCGGCGGTCTTCTTCGCCTGAGCCAAATCACGCTGGTGCTGTTTGTGATCGGTATCAACCGTCTGCCACACCAGGCGAGCTTCGGTTGCCTTCTCGCTGGCTTCCTCCAGAACCTTCTCGGCTTCCTGAAGCTGCTGGCCGATCTGTTGAATGGCCTGCTTCATGTCCTTTTGGTTCTGCGGACTGCCGCCAACTCCGACCTGAACTGGACCTTTGTAACCATGACCCAGTCCGTTTTTTGGAAGCTTCTGAGCCATCGCCGGAGAAACGCTATGTGCGAGCAAAAGCGTCACCGCGACCGAATTCCAAAACTTTGAAGTCCACATTGGAGTTCCTTTTCGTCTTTGGCATCCCCGCATCAAGATCCTGTCGTCGCGAACCTCCACCTGAATCGTCTCGATCCTATCAGTCACGATCCTAATTTCGACAGCGGAAGCCGATCAGAATTCGGCAAAGACGCCCAAAACCATCGCGTGTCGGCCTGTCCGATCCCGTGGACGACGCCAGGCGGGTGTGCTGCCGGTACTCAATGCCCGGTGACTCCAGAAGTCCGTGGTCTGCCGGTTTCGGTTCGGTGACGGCTCAACACGCAACGGATCAGTTGCCAAACGAGTAGGCCACAGACGGCACCCACAATGTCGGCC
This sequence comes from Planctomyces sp., assembly GCA_005798445.1. Lineage (GTDB taxonomy): Bacteria > Planctomycetota > Planctomycetia > Planctomycetales > Planctomycetaceae > SXKJ01. The sequence continues at coordinate 560 of SYJG01000337.1, read as the reverse complement.
AGCCAGTCGGCGAATTCGCATTGGCGGTTGATGCCAGGCAGCATTTGGGTCAGTTCATCGACGACGCCGGTGAATGCCGAGAGGCACCAGATCTCCAGCAGCGCTGATCGCGTGACAGGCCGCAGCGTTTGCTGGCGCGTCGCCATCAGGAACGCCAAGCCAAAGTACGCGCCGAAGTGCAGCCACTTGTCGTTGCCTTCGATCGAGATCAGGTCTTCGGGATGCGGCAGGTGCGTGCCGGTGATCAGCGCGGACAAGTAGACCAGCAGCGCGATGCCGCTCGATCGTCGCAGCCAATTTGTGTCCGGAAATGCCATCGCTGAATGCTACAAGCGGCGGAGGCAACATCGTAGGTCAACCATCCAGGCTGACCCGATCAACGGTGGACGTCGTTGGTCCGTTCGGGTCAGGCTGGAAGGCCTGGCGCTGCGTCATCTCAAATGCAATTTGAGGTTGCAGATTATTTGAGGAAGACTTCGTTGGGGGTTCTGTAGCCGAGGCAGCGGCGCGGGCGGTTATTCAGAAGATTTGCGACGCGTTCTAGCTCGGCCCAGGTGACG
>SYJG01000336.1 GCA_005798445.1 Planctomyces sp. | reverse complement strand
TAGACGAGTCACTCCGTGACTCGTCTACTCTGCTGGAGCCACAACGCCGTCTCGTTCCGCGAGACGGCGAGCAGTGCGAACTCCAGATGCCAGCGCGCCCTCCATCCAACCGACGAAGGCGTAGCTCGTATGCTCGCCGACGAAGTGCAGATGGTCATGGTGCCCGCGATCTAACAGAGGGCCAACCGTCGTGACTTGGCCGGGAGCGGGAAATGAATACGTTCCGCGAGCCCACGGATCGCTGACCCAATCCACGAAGCGGCTGGCGACGATCGCTTTCGCCGCTCCGGGATACAGCCGATCCAACGCGGCACGGCAACGAGCCTCGCGTTCTTCGTCGGGCCATCCGCGACACTCATCCGCCGCGCGTCCTCCCGCGAAGCCCACCAGAGCGTGCGGCCCTGACTCGCCCTGCCCTGCCGTGGTCTCCCACGTCAGTTGAATCGGCCCGCTCGACATCGCGTTCGGCTGGCGATCTTGTTCGCGCCAGATCGGCTTGTCGAACACCGCGAGATACTTCGTGCTGGCCGCGAGCGGCACCGTCAGTTGCGGCGGCAATGGCGGATCGAACGCGATCTTGTTCCAAGTTGTCGGCGGAACCGTCAACACGACGTCGTCCGCTTCGAGCAATTCGCCGTCGTGTAATTTGACGAACGTGCGGTTGTCGCGAATTCGAATTGCGTGGACTGGGCAACCAAACTGAACGGTTGCCTTACCGGAGAAACTCACAAAGTCGTGATACAGCTTGCTTGCAAGTTGCTGGGTTCCGCCAACACAGTGCAGCGTGTCGGTCTCGTCCCAGAACTTTTGAAGTCCTCCACCACGCACGATCGCCAAGATGCCCAGCCAATTCTGCCACGCGGGAATCAATCCGTTGATGCCCGTCATCTGAATCTCGATCAGTTCACAGCAGCGAGGGTCCACGTCGAGTTGGCGAATCCAATCCTCCAACGAGCGTGCATCGAGTTCCTTGGCATTGGGGCTCCCCCACGGCCGATTCGCATCGACGATGTTGCCGGCATCGGCATTGATCTGCTCCAACGCGGATCGCATCTCCTTCCAAATCCGAACTGCGGTCGAAGCAGGGAGTCGTTTGTCCCAGACGGAAACGACGTCGCACGGATTCCACGGCATCTCGGTGAAACGCAATCCAAAGCGCCTGGCATAGGCCATCCAAGTCGGCTGGTTGGGCCCGACCAGCTCGCCCCCCGCTTCGATGATTTTTCCTTTGGCCAAGTCAGACAACGACAACACTCGCCCGCCGACACGATGCCGCGCTTCTAACACCGTGACGCGATAACCGGACGACGCCAATTCATGCGCACAAGCCAACCCGGCGAAGCCCGCTCCGACGACGACCACATGCGGCAAGTCGGCCTTCGCACTCGCGGCTTGAGCATGATCGAGACAGAGCAATCCGCCGGCCGAGGCCAATTCCGCTCGCAACACGTCACGGCGAGTCGGCGCGTCAGGCCAGCGAGCGTGTTGTCTTTGTAATTATCGGTAGATCGAGAAGAACATGGGCGTCTCCCACTCGTGCTCAGTAATCCGCGATAGACCCATCCGGATTTCGCCCACGCGTCGGCCATTCCGGCTTGCTCGGCGTCTTTGCGATTTCCGCCAGCTTGGCTTCGTCGATCTCGCAGCACAGGCCGACCCCTTGAGGCAACGAGGCGTAGCCGTCTTTGTCGATTGCCCAGTTCTTCGTCACGAGGCCCGGCGGCGAGATACTCGGGTAATACTCGTGGATCAGATAAAACGGGACCGCCGCACTGCAATGCAAGCTGGCGGTCGCGCCCAGATCGGTTGTGACGCAATGCGGAGCGATCGGGACATGATACGCCTCGCCGAGGATCGCGATCTTGCGAAGCTGTGTGATGCCGCCCGTGTGAGCACAATCGACTTGCAGGATGTCGGCGCAGCCTTCGTGCAGGTAGATGATGACGTCCCAGATCGTGCGAGCCTGCTCGCCGACGGCCAGCGGGATGTTGATGTGCTGCTTGAGCCGTTTGAAAACTTCGATGTTGCCGGGGACGGCTGGCTCTTCGATGTAGAGCACATCGTACGGCTTAATCGCGTTGGCAAACTGAATCAGGAACGGCGGAGGCATCGCGCAATGCGCGTCGAACATGACGATCCCGTCCGGGCCGACTTGTTTGCGAGCGTTCTCGACCGACTTCACAAACCCCTCGATCTGCTGCGGCGTACCAGAGAACGGTTGCGGCCCCGCACCGACTTTGGTGGCGTTCGGAGTCGGATAGAACCGCAGCTTGTCGCGAGTCGGCCCACCGAGCAGCCGATAGACCGGCACTCCCCACAGTTTGCCAGTGATGTCCCACAACGCCATGTCGATCCCGGCGAGGGTGTGTGTCATGAATGGCCCGCCGCGCATGTCGCGGTGTGAGCGATAAATCTTCTGCCACAGATGCTCGATCCGTGTCGGGTTCTCGCCGTCGAGCAATTCAAACATCGACTTCGCCAGCAGCGCCGCGACATACGGCTCAAGCTGATCGATCTCGCCCCAGCCGGTGACGCCGTGATTGGTCTCCAGCTTGAGAAACACTTTCCGCTGCATCGGCGTGGCGGTGAGCTTCGTGATTTTGATCGTCGTCGTCCGGTCGCCAACGTTTGCGGCTGGGTTGTTCGAGTCGTCAACGCCGAACGCCTCGTTGAATCTCGGTCCGAAGTTGCCGGCCGCGAGACCTCCTGTCGCCAATACACCCAACGAAGTCAGCCAGTCACGTCGATTCGCCATGTCGTTGCTCCCGAAGGGGTGGTCTGTTTCAAGACGTCGAGCCAATGTGACTCGGACTCACCCGGATCGTGACAACTTCAGGTTTCCATGTCGCGTGATTGCGTCACCGCCGCATGCCCTCGAACAGCGACAATCACTGGGCGGGAGGATCGACCGTTGGTCCTTTTTGCGATGGTGGCGGCGGATTCATCGCCTTCCCCAGCAGACCAACCATAAAGCCAGCGACAGCTCCGGCAACGCCGTAAATGATGCCGAAGATGATCTGCACCATGTCGGTCAAATCGCCATGACCGGTGCCATAGACAATCACCGCGATCACCGCCCAACTGATCGCTCCCAAGAAGAATCCCTTCAGTGCGGATTGAGCGAAGTAGAGCGCAAGGAGAATGAAAAGTCCCACGCCGATCCCCACGGCAATTGTCCCTGACGATGGACCGTAATAATTGAATGACGCCAGCATGATGCCCCTGATTTCTTGCCGTGTGTTCGTGGAGTCGATCTGACTCAGCCCATCGACTCACGTCGTTAAATGAGTGTCTCGCTGGAGAAAGTGCCGGACGAACAACATTCTTGCCGGGAATCTCGAATGATTCACGAGAAATCTCGGAGGCCCGAATCCGACTCGCTACAACGATGACTATTTCAGAAAAAGCTGCTGAAGCTCCAGTGCGACGTCTCGTTTCTCATCCAAGTTCCAAGGGGCGAGAAGTCCTGGGGCCTGCCAGATCAACATGTGGTCGATGGCCACGAGGTCTCCAGCGATCTCTTTGTCGCAAAAGTAGGCTTGAATCTCGCGACTGAAGAGTTTTCGAGTCGCCTCGACATCGCCGGTGACTTGATACATCCGATCGAACTCGTCGGTGAAGTCGCGATTCTCATCCACCGGCTCGAAGACCGTGATCGGGCGAGCCTTCAGAGGACCAAGGACCGACATCAACAGATGTGGCAGGAAAAAGATCGCTCGCAGGACCGTTGCGATCGCTCGCACAATTAGCGGTAACCTTCGGCTGAGCGTGAAGTGCGGCAGACCTGGCTCATCAAGCTCCCAAATCACAAACGTCTTCCAGGTGACTTGCCGGGAATTCATGCTGCCGGTTCTCCATTCGTGTTCCAGCATCCAGAGCGTCCGGCCGTCGATGACTCGCCGCAAGCAGGAGCCAACACTGCCAATGTCTCCCTGGCCGAAGCACTGCTGATGAACCCTCAATCGCTGACACTACTCGTTCGACACCTTGCCGAGATCCTCGAACCCTTCGCGAGCACACCAACGCTCGCGATACCGAGTGCAAATCATGGCAAACAGAACAGCGACGATCACAACAACGACAAGGGTGATACCAACGGCCATGCTGTGTTGACCCTGAATTGACTCGGTGGTTGAACGGGGCAAACGCCGTGAATTCCATTCCGTGGGAGGATACTGGCATTGAATTGCAATTTCTCCCACAAGAGTGCTGTGCCTGACGTTCCGGCGGAGGATTGTGTTTCTGGTCGCGTCAACATGCCGTGCATTCTCCAGACAAGTCTCGGCGATACACTGCTCCCCCTTCGCCCGTTGGGTTTGTCGTCGTCTTGCAGAGAGTGTTCGTTTCAATGTCGTCTCATTTTCTTTTCGTCGTCTGCCAAGTCGGTTCCGAAGCCACGGTGAAAAACGAGGTCGCTCGAAAACATCCGAGCTTTCGGTTTTCGTTTTCGCGGCGAGGGTTTCTGACGTTTCGCATTCCCGATGACGTCGCTCGCGATCGCAAGTTTGAGCTGAACTGCGCATTCGCTCGGACCTGGGGTTTTTCATTGGGGAAAGCAGTCGGGACCGATGGGCAGCAGTTGGCTCGCGACTTCTGGAAGCCGTTCGTCGAGCGGTACCCGGCCGACGTGCTGGCTCAGTTCAAGCACCTGCATGTCTGGCAGCGCGATCGGTTCGTGCCGGGAGACTCCGATTTCGAACCGGGAATCACTCCGCTGGCTGAGGGGATCGGCGAGTTGATCTTGGAACAGCTGCCGGATGTGAGCATCGCCGACCACCAAGTCCATGAGTCGGAGGGCGCTAGCCCCCGGTTGGATATGCCCCAGAAACCGGGGGCTAGCGCCCTCCGGCTCACAGGCAACAGCTCCACTTGGTCGCTGGCTCTCAATGAAGACGCTCAACTCAACGACCGCGTTTTGGATTGCGTCATCGTCGAACCGAACGAATGGTGGTTCGGTTGGCATCGAGCGAGCACCGTCGAGACTCGCTGGCCGGGAGGCGTTCCGGATGTGGACACCCCAGACGACATGATTTCGCGAGCGTACCTCAAGATTGTGGAAGCCTTGCGGTGGTCCGAGTTCCCCATTCAGCCGGGCGATCGATTTGTCGAGATCGGCAGTTCACCGGGCGGCTCGTGCCAAGCGTTGTTGGACCGCGGCTGTCTCGTGACCGGCATCGACCCCGCCGAGATGGACCCGCTGCTGCTGGCCAACCCAAACTTCACGCATCTCCGATCGCGAGCGAAGAAAGTCGAACGCAACGATTTTCAATCGTTTCGCTGGCTGGCAATGGATGCGAACGTCGCTCCGAAATATACGCTCGACACGGTGGAAGCGATCGTGACTCAACCCAACGTGCAGATCGAAGGTCTGTTGTTGACGCTCAAGCTGACCGACCTGGCGTTAGCGGCCGAGTTGCCGTTGTTTCACAAGCGCATCCGCTCGTGGGGCTATCGCCGCGTGCGCGCTCGGCAATTGGCGTTCAATCGACAAGAAGTCTGCGTGGTCGCGACTGAACGTAGCCATCATCGCTCAGAGTGATGAGCCGAACGCTCCAGCAATCGTCGATACAAATTTGGCTCGTCACGCGGAGCGATGACGGCTACGCATCTGAAGGCTCGCCGAACTGCTAAATGCGTCCGACTGATCGGGCACCACTGACGAAAGGGCTGTCTTTCAGAAAGAATCGCAGCTTCAACTCGTGGCCTGACGTCACTCCGATGCGCGGTGACACGGCAATCTGCTGATCGCTGACCTCCGCGTCGTCGCCTTGTTCGATCCAGATGCGAGTTCCGCGTGTGAGATCCCAGCCGTCCAGGCGTCGGTCCACGTCGAACGCTTCACAGAGTCGAGCGGGACCGCGTGCCAGATCAAGCAGCGGGCACTGACGACGTTGCTGCATGAGTTCGACCCCGTGCAACGGCCTCACCGCTCGAATGAGCACGGCACTGGCGATGCCGCGCGATTCCGTCACAGCGTTCAGACAATGCCGAGCGTGAATCGGATAGATGTACAACAAGCCCGCTTGGCCAAACATCGTCGCGTTCTTGCGTGTCCTCCCGCGATACGAATGCGATGCCGGGTCGTCCGTCGCGAGATAGGCTTCAGTTTCCACGATGACTCCGGAGCAAAGTCCCTGTGACGTGCGGCGAATGAGCCGCTTCCCAATCAGTTCGCGAGCCACGATCACAGGATCTCGCTCGTAGAAATCTCGATTCAACGGAGTCATTGCCCGACTTATCCTGTCATGAATGCAATCAGCAAATGTGGCGCACGCGAGCCGCGTGCGCTACGGCGCGATCTCCGGCGGCAGTGACGTGATTTCGCGAATCTCGATGTTTCGGTACGACGCAGTACCGCCGTACGACGTGAGGCCGATTTCGCTTGTTCCCGGAATCTTCGGGGGTTCGCCGGGGCGGGTGATGCGGATGTTCGTGGCGGCGGCGACGAGCTTGCCGTTGAGCAGCACCGCGCAGGAATCGCCGAGGCGGATGATCTCCAGTCGCTGCCACGGAGTGTTGGGGTTGAGCGTCGCGTTCGTGAAGGTCAAGCGGCCGAGCGGATCGGGGTACGGGTGGAGTTTGCTGTCGATGGTCTGGCCATTGCCGACGAAGCGACCGGAGGAAATCGTCGCCGCCTCGTAGGTCATCTCCGTGCCGTTGAGATTGGCTTTGGACAGATCATCTTCCAGATTGACCATCAGTTGGGCTGACACGCTGTCGGAGAACGGCCGGACCTTGCTCCCCTTCTCCGGACGGAACTCCAGGCGCAGGTGATAGTCTCCGAAGCGACGTGTCGTGAGATTGCTGCGGTTTTGCAATTTCAAGATTGGCTGCCCGTCTTCGACGACGACTTCGGCGATGCCGTTGGCCGTTCGCTGCCTCAAGCCGGTAAGGTCATTGCCGTTGAACAGCGGCTGCCACGCGGCGGCGTTCTGATTGAGCACTTCCGGCGGCAGCGCGTTGATTTCGCGAAGCTCGATGTTGCGGAACTGGGCCGGCCCGCCGAAGGCCCAGAGGATGAGGGAAGCCGTCGTCTTTGGGAGTTCCGGCTTGCCGTCGCGGAGCTGGCGCAGGTTGGTGATGGCTCCCGTGATCTTGCCGTTGATCTGGAAGACAAACGAATCACCCAGGCGGATGACTTCGATTCGCTGCCAAGGAGTCGTCGCGTCGAGCGTGACGTTCGTGAGGCGGAGCGACGATCCATCACCGAAGGATTGCCCCACGCTCACGATTTGGCCCGCTTGAATCTTGGCGGACTGATAGATGTAGCCGTGACTAGAAACGGCGGGGGTTCGGAAGTCTCCTCCCAGCCCCAGCGTGAAGAGCTGGTTCGGTTCTCCGATCAAGCGCAACCCGCCCCCGTACTCGCTCGCAAAGAGCTTGCACTCGAAGCGCAAATGGTAATCACCCACGATCGGACGACTCAGAGTGACTGGCTCCGTCAGACGCAAGGTGGGCTGGCCATCTTCCATCACAACCTCGGCCTTGCCAGTGTTCTCTTTGGTCCAGCCGGTCAGGTCTGTGCCGTTGAACAGCGATACGAACGGCGACAACTTGGCAGCGATGGGCACACGGGCAACGCGCAATCCGGTTCCCGCGAGGCCATCCTGGGCCCATGGCGCACGCACGTCGTGATCCGCCGCCCGGAGGAATTGGGCGTTGAAAAAGCCTCCACTCCGGGCCATCACGCGCCGGCTAGGGCCCTCGCCGATGGACCCGCCGCACCACTCCCAGACGTTGCCGTGCATATCGCAAAGTCCCAAACGATTGGACGGATACGAACCGACCTTGCACGGCCCCTTGATTCCCTTGTTGTACTGCGCCTGGTCGGGCGGCAAGCCGTTCATCGGCTTCTCCAAGTAGTAATCGAAAGCGCTTTCGGCCCGCTCGATTGGACCCCCACGGCAGGCGTATTCCCATTCCACTTCCGTCGGGAGGCGATACGTCCAACCGTTCTCGGCGACCGTCTCGTTCAATGCTGCGACGAATTTTTGGCAATCGGCCCACGACAAGTTCTCTACCGGGAAACGCTTCAGGTCCGCGTCGGTAATGTCCTTGACCTGATCGTTGCCTTTGCCCATGCGGGAATGATGGCTGGGGTTCTTCCCCATGACCTTCTCCCATTCCTCCTGCGTGACCTCGTACTTGCCGAGGAAGAAGTCATCGGGGATCGTGACTTCCTGAGTCCCCGGCTTGCCGCCCCCTCCGCCGAGCCACGATTTCCCTTTCGGCACGCGAACGAACTCCATGCCCAGCGTGTTCGTGAACGTGTTCGCCGCCGCGGCGCGAGCGGCTGCGGCGGGCGTCAGCACTCGGCGAGTTTGCCAGATGTCGGCTTTGCCCTGGCCGCCGGTGCGGTTGTAGGTGGCGAAGATCATCGTCTGGCCGTCGGACGACAGTGTCGGTTGATAAGTATCGAAACCTCCGTCGATCGGTCGGCTGATCTTCTGAGCCGCCGACCACGGGGCATCGACGGACGAACGGCTCGACCACCACAGCTTTCTGAGTTTTCCATCGGGTCGATTCGAGGCCAACACCAGCACGCGACCATCGGACGAGACTGCGGGATCGCCATCTTCCTTGTCACTGTTGACCGTTGGTCCCAGATTCTCTGGCATCTCCCACGAGCCGGTTCTTGCCCGTCGGCGGCACCACCACAGGTCATTCTCGCCCAACCCAGGCCGTCCCCGAGCATTGAAGTAGAGCGACAGTTCGTCGGCCGAGAGTTCCGGTGATCGGTCGCTCGCACCGGCTACGTCGAGTGTGGATTGCAGTTTCTGACGCGGCGACCAGGGATCGGCGGTTGTCGCGCGGGTACACATCCAGAGATGAAACTCGTTCCCGGCGACGGCATGATCGCTGGCGAAAACGAGCGTCAAGCCGTCGGCCGACAACGACGGCTGCGTGTCCGAGGCTTTCGAGTTGACGTTAGGTCCGAGATTCTCCGGAGCCGACCACGGCGCAGTCACCGTTGGTCGTCGGCACATCCACAAATCGCTGAATCCTTGACCGCCCGCCCGGCTCGCCTCGAACAACAACGTCAATCCGTCCGCCGACAAACACGGACTCGCCTCCTCGTCACTGCTGTTGACCACCGGCCCCAAGTTCTCCGGCGCAGTCCACTCGTAATCGGCCGAGGTCCAGAGGTCGTAGGGCGTGAGTGCCGCATCAGAGAATGGCGATGTCGCGGCTGAACCGACCGCAGGTCGCAGCAACTCGGCCGTGCCGCCGTTGAGCATTCGGACGCGGATCGCGTGGAACGTGTAATCCGAATTGCCTGCCATGAAGAGGCCGTTGTGTTCGGACTGGTCTCGCAATTCGGACGGTGAGGCGGCGTTCTTGATCTTGTCCAATTGACCGTCCCAGTGGAGGGCCAGTTTGTCGTTGACGAAAATGTCCACGGCGTCGTTCGTCCCGTCGTGGCGGACTTGAAACCGCATTTTCATCCGTTGGCCATTGACGACCTGGAACGGCTGATTGGGAGTCTGGTTGGCAAAGGACAGTCGGTCGCTGCTGACCGAAATCCCCTTGAAGCCGCCCGGCAGCGGAACATCCGTGGTGAAGCCCGAACCTGACGATGTCCTCGTGAATTCCAATTCCCATTCCAACGAACGGCCTCGGTAGCGAATCGGAAAGAACAACTTGCCCCACTTGTCATCGCCGCGATACCGCAGTTCACCCCCTTCCATCCGCCAATCGTTTCGGCCCCATTGCACTCCGACCCCACTCTTGTCGAGCGCCGGGTCGATCAGCGGCAGCACGTCGATCCATTCGTCGCTGGCAAACTCGCGTTTCGTCGATCCGCTCGCGACCTTCGGCGTCACTTCGGCTGGTGAACCCTCCGAGAGCCGCACCCACTTCGCCCCGACGATCTTCCCGTGATGGCCGTTGCCGGACGAATCCTTCAACTCGCTGCCCGTCCCTTCGTCGAAGTGGTAGAGAGCCAGCGTGTGCTCATCCGCTTGCAGCCGTTCGGATGGAACGTAATCCGTCGAGTACCTCGCCAACTTGGAGACTCGCACTTCGTCGATGACGCCTCGGAAATTTCCGCCAATCAGAAACGGCTCGATGGGTGCAACGAGCGGCAACGCAATGGCCGATTTCCCCAGCCGCTTCCCATCCACGAAAATGCGCAGCTCATTCGCGTCGAGCACTCCCGCCAACCGCACGCGCCGCCCACGCAATCGCTCCAGCAACCCCCCATCGGCCCGCTGAATTCCCGTGGACGCTTTGGCTCCAAAGATCAGCCGGAGTTGCGGCTGATAATACAGATTCAAATGCTGGCCCGACCCCACGACATTCCCGGCGATCCCGTCCTTGGCCACGGTTTCTAAAAACTCCACCGTCGCCTCCAGCGTGACCGGCCCCTCCAACGGCAGCCGCATCGAATCCAACAGAACCTTCTGCGACCCTTCAAACTCCAGAGCGTAGTTTGCTGGCGGAGGCGGCTCGACTTTGACCCACTTCGCCCTGACGATCTTGCCGTGATGCTTGTTGCCGGACGAGTCCGTCAGCACGTCGCCGCTGCCTTCATCCATGTGGTATAGAACGAGCGTGTCTGCATCCGTCTGGAAACGATCGGCCGAGACGAAGTTCGCCGTGTAGCGAGCCACCTTGGAGATGCGAACTTCGCGTGTGAGACTGCCAATGCCTTTCAACTGCAACAAGGAGTTGCCTGCGGTCAGAAATTGATCGGAAAAGTCCCTTGTGGAGACGAGACTTCCATCAACGAACAGGGAGAGTTTTTTCCCGGACTTCACCCCGGCAATGTGCGTGGTGCGATCTTTCTCAGGCACTACGACTCCGCCTCCGCTGCTGGCAAGAACCTTATCCGCCAGAATTGCGTAAAAGTTCCATCGGTTCCCGAACAAGAAATTTGACTGTCCCGAACCTTCGATGAGCGCAGTGTTGTTCTCGACCTTATCAACCAGGGGAGTAAAGAAACCTTCCAGCGTGAAGTCGCCGTCAACGGCAAGGCGAAATTGGGGCATTCAACTCCCCGATCTTTGAGTTCCATTCTGAGGGCGTATTGACCGACGCGACCACCACCGTCATCCGCCCGCACCCACTTCGCCCCGACGATCTTCCCGTGATGGTTGTTGTCGGAGGAATCCTTCAGCTCATCGCCAGTCCCTTCGTCAAAGTGATACAAGCCGAGCGTGCTCTTGTCGGGGGCGAATCGCAAGGCGGGTTGGAAGTCGGACGGGTACCGAGCCACGCTCGAAATTCGGACCTCGCGCAGTTGGCCGGATAGGAACTTTTCTCCGGCGACTTTCCCGAAGCGCGGTGAGCCACCAAGGGCAAGTTCCGTGGTGATTTCTCGCGGTAACGGAGTCTTCTTCGTCCCCGCTGTCCCCCTCTGACGCTTGCCATTGACGTACAGGGTTCTCGATTGGCCGCCCCAACCAGCGGCCACATGCACCCACTCGCCAGCGACCGCTTCCGAGTCGCTGGAAACTTGCCCCTTCATGCTTTTGACGTGAAACAACCACCGCCCCTTCGGCATACGGCTCAGCAACAACCCGCTCCCCGTCAGAATGATCTCGTCGGAGGCGGGATGGGTGAGCTTGCTCAGCCGCACCCACGCTTCGACTGTGAATGGCTTGACGCTGCTCAGGCCGACGTTCGGCAGCCCCACATAGCTGGCCTGCCCGTCGAACTCCAACGCGAACTGCGGAACGACGTCGGCCGTTGGCTCAGCACTTCCACTTTTTGACCTGCCGTTCTTCGATCTCGGCAACTCCTTGGCGACGAGAAACTCTTTTCCCTGCATCACGCGCACGCGGTTGCCGACCTTTTCGACTTTGATCTCGACCGGCTCCCCCTTCGCGATCGTGATCTCCGGCGTGTCGAGCGTTGTCTCGCCGAGTTTCACATGCAGCACATGTTCGCCGATCGGAAGTTTGATCGTCTCGTTCTTCGTACCACGCAGCGAGCGGCCGGTCTCGCCGAACGTGACTTCAATTTGTTCGTCGGTGATCTCGATTTGCATCGCCCCGCGCGGCGCGCGGAACATCCACAATCCGCCGAGCAGTAACAGCACCACACCGACACTCGCCAGCACGACGCGCCAGCGAGTGGTGATCGCCTAAAAACCACTCGCTGGCGCGTCGTGCTGGCCACCTGCGAGCGTCATCTCGGTCTGCGGATCGGTGCCGGCTCCGTTGGCCGACAACAACATCGTCTCCGGCATTCCATCGCCCGAAACCACTCTCGTTCCCAGCGGGCTTGCCGATGTGACTTGGCTCACCTCATCACCGCTGATCTGCCGCAGAAACCTTTGCAGCTCGTTGCTGCTGCCCGATTCACCGCTGACCGCGGCCACATTCACCGTCACCGACTGACCCGCGCGGCAGCGTTCCAGGTCCGAGATGACGTCGGCCATCGTCTGGTAACGATCCGCCGTCCGCTTGGCGATCATCTTGTGGAAGATGGCGTCGAGTGCTTTGAGCGGAAGGCGCTAGCCACCGGTGTCGCGGGATCGGTATTCCCCTGCGAAAAACCGGCGGCTAGCGCCGTGCCGCTCACATCCGCAAGCGACGGCAGCGGTGCATCGCGATGCGCCAGCAGCTTCTTCATCATCGTCTCGCCGCCGTACACCGCCTGTCCGGTCAGCAAGTAGTACAACGAGCAGCCCAGCGAATAGATATCCGCCCGCGCGTCCGCGTGCCGAGTATCCTCCGCCTGCTCCGGGGACATGTAATCGACCGTCCCCATGATCGTGCCCGACTGCGTGAGGCCAGCCCCTTCAACCCCGGCCGCATCCGACAAGCCGCTCTCCAACCGAGCCAGTCCCATGTCGAGAATCTTCACCACTCCATGCTTATCGAGCAGCAAGTTCGCCGGCTTGATGTCGCGGTGAATGACACCTTCTTTGTGAGCATGAGCCAGTCCGCGCGCCGCTTGAATGATGCACTCGATCGCTTGCTCGACCGACATCGGCCCATGTTTCTTGACCAACTGCGAAAGGTCATCCCCCTCGACGTACTCCATCACCAGGAAGTGCGTCCCCTTGGCCTCGTCGGCATCGAACGCGGTGACGATGTTCGGATGCGTGAGCTTCGCCGCCGTTTGCACCTCACGATGAAACCGCTTGACCGCATCCTTCGACTTCACGGCCGCTGGAGACATCACCTTCAGCGCGACGACTCGCCCCATCCGCCGATGCCGAGCCTTCAGCACCATCCCCATGCCGCCCTGGCCCAGCTTGTCGAGGATCACCTAGTTCTCCAACGTCAGCGATTTCCCCTTGCCGGCGTAAAGCTGCTCGGCCTGAAACTTGGTCAGCTTCTTTTGCTTGACCAACTCGCGAGCCAACTCTTCGCCATCTTGCGGCTGTTTGTCCGGCGACATGTCCGCGAGGCTGGTCGCAATAGACTCCGCATCCATCAGGCCGCTGGCTGTGAGATGCTCGGTGAAGTCGGCAAGGGAAAGAGGCATGATGCTCCGGCGATATCGAGACGCCGTGCCTCATGCGAGTTCGCCAATTCCACTTGCGAGCGATCGCGTTCCCACGCGCACGGCCATCAATGAGACATTCGGGCGAGCGGGGCGGCGAACGCGAGGCGATCAGCGCGTCGTGACCGGAGTGGTGGTGCCGATGCGGGTGACATCCGCGCCGAGGTCTTTGCCTTCCGGGCCTTGTCCGTGGCCGGGTGTGCCGGGGAGCAGCTTCCACGAGCGGGCGTCGTAAATCAGCGGATCGATCTGTGCGGATTCCTTGTCGCTGTCCCACAGTGTTTGCCAACCACCCAGGTTCGTAACGACCGGAAGATTCGCCCCATAGGTCGTGTGCCAATAGCCTTCACCCAGCGCGAACACGTTGCGTTCGCCTTGCCAGCCAGCCAGCTTGAGTTCGGGATTTCCTAAGGCCAGCAGTGATCTGGGATTTTCGACCACGGAGTCGCGCAGGGTGATCCGCGGCAGAGAAAATGGTCCCTTGGCCTGCCAGTCGCCACCGCCGAAGGCCGAGTCGAAGTTCGCGGGGGACAACAGCAGTGAATGCTCGATTTCGATGAAGTGGTCTTCCGAACCGATTCCACTTCGATTCCACTGGTTAAACGACCGCAGGACCGAGTTGCGGATCACCAGATGACCTCCCCGTTCTCCGAGGATGTCGGCGGCTCCCGGAGCCAGGCAATTCACGATTTCGGTGACGCCGTTGGATTGCAATTGCGCGGCGCTCCAGGGGTCGCCCAGCGAGAACGTGCCAACCCCCTGCAGGACATCGGCGCTGAACGAGCAATTGGCCAGCCGCGCGAGGCGGCAGCCCTTTCCCGTCTGTTCGTAACCGCCGAGGTTGACGCTCCCCTTGCGGAAGTGCAGTCCCTCGACGTTCAGAGTCACGCCGGGAACCAGCCACCGGGCCTGGCCCTCTATGACCGGCTGGTATCTGGGAGCCGCACGGATGGTCAGTGACATCGGCGTTTTGGAATTCGGTTGGCCAGAGGCGGGGATGGCATCGTCGGTGCGGAGTTCCAGAATGTCGCCGTCCCGGACGGCCGCCAACGCCAGATGGAACTGATCGAACGCCTGCGCGATTTTCCCTTGGCGGAGCAGGACGAAGGGGGCTCCTTCCACGGCGGCCGGACGCAACTGTCCCTCCGCGACCGGCTGTCCGGCGGCCGCCAACGCGCGGACATAGGCCGCGCCGGGGCCGACCAAGTCCCAATTCGGTCCAGCGGTGCTGAATTCGGCGGGAAGTCCTTGGAGTCGCCGGGTTGCCGACGCCTGCACGGCGGCCAACAGGGGGGCTGGCTCGTGGAGGGCCAACGGTTCGCGGAAGACCGGGTAAAAGACCTCCGCCTCGCGCGAGCCGGTCTCTTCCTGGCCCCACAGTTCATTCCAGCCGGACAGCCCGTAAGTTTTTTGTTTGCTCCCGGCATCGTGAACCCAAGCCAAGCCGTCTTTGGATCCCACATACAAGTTGTGATGACCGCGCCACTGCACGCGATCCTTCCAAGTGTGGACCTGGGCTCCTTGGTAAATGTTGGGGTTGGTATTGTTGAGCTGAAAGATGTTGCCCACGGATTCGATCTCGATTCGCGCTGCAGGACGTTTTTCAAGACTCTCCAGGAACGTGCCGCACGTGATGATCGTGTTGTGGTGCCAGCGGAGTTTCCAATGGCTGTTGTCGATTGGGCGAAACAACTCACGAAGAACGCCGCCGACATACAGCGCGCAGTTCTCCATCTCCCAGTCCAACGTCTTTGATCGCAGGCTGAGCCAGGGTCCACCTCCAAAGGATTCTTGGAACACAATCAGGCAGTCGGCCATCCGCAGCTTCGGCCCGTCATAGTCCAGGGGTTCGCCGACCCCGCCCAGGAACCGGCAATTGCGGAATTCCCACGCCGAACCGGAGCCATGAAAGAAGGCACTGGTCCACATGTACGGACTGCGGAAGTCGCAGCCTTCTACGGTGAGTCGGACATTCTTCAAAAGCAACAGGGCCTGATGGTCTTACAACACGGCCTTAAACTGCGGCCGGTATCCGGGGGCCGCACGCAGCGTTAGCTCGCTGACGCTTGTTTCCATCATGCTCGTGCGAAAAGGTCCATTGCCGTGGACTTCGATCGTGTCCCCGCCCTGGAGAACTTTCATGGCTTGAGCCAGCGTCGTGAACTCGACCTTCTCCGCCCCCTTAGCGCGAACGACGACAAACGGCCGTTCCTTGTCGATGATCGTGGCGGGCTTCGGTGCAACAGCCGGCTTCGGAGTCACCGCGATCGGAGTGGCGGGCTTCGGGATGGACGCGATCGGGGTAGACCGCTTCGCTGTTTCCGATTCCTTCGCGGCTGTCGCCGTTGGCTTCGGCTCCAGCCACGCTTTGATCACGACCTTGCCGCTCCGCTCGACCGAGAATTTGGTCGTCTCCAGCTTGAGGCCACTCTCCTCCGCGACGTTGATCGTGTACTCGCCGGACTTCAGAGGTTGGCTGCCGACCTTCAGATCATACGTCCGCTTCCCCTCGCGGTCGTGAATCTTGATGCCCGTCGTTTGAATGGCGACCTCGACCTGGGAATCTTCCGTCTGGATCACGAGATCCCCTTTGTCCGTCGCCACGCGCACCAGAAACGCCCCGAGCAGAACGCAGGCGAACATCGCGGCGGTCACCACCGTACGACGGACATTGGATCGACTCGGCGGAACCGCTTGCGATTGCGGAGCCGGCACCGTGACCGCCGGCTGCGTTCGTTTGTGAAGCCAATCGTCCAAGACCCGCGCGAGTTCCGCCGCCGTCGGGAAGCGATCCTCACGCGACATGGCCAGACACTTCAAACAGATCTGTTCGAGTTCCGAATCCAAATCGGGGACGCTCTGCCGCAGCGGCTTCGAAGCCGATTGCGTCACCGACATCAGCGTAGCCACCGCGGTCTTGCCCTCGTGAGGCGGTCGACCCGCCAGCAGCGCGTACAGCACGGCTCCCAGCGAGTACACATCGCTCCGCACATCGAGTTCGTTGGGATCACCGATCGCCTGCTCCGGGGACATGTCGCTGGGCGTTCCGACAACCTGGCCGGCGCTGGTCAGTTCGGATTGCATGGTGGTCCGCTTGGCCAGGCCGAAATCGGCGATGCGGACTCGGCCGTCGCGGTCCAGCATGATGTTCGAGGGCTTCAAATCGCGATGCAGAATGCCGTGATCGTGCGCGTGTTGCACGGCCAGAGCCGAATCGCGGACGAAGCGGGCCGCCTCTTCCGGCGGACACCCCGACTTCGCGCGCGGCGTCAGCGTGTCCCCCTCGACAAATTCCATCGAGTAGTAATGTTGCCCGTCGACTTGCCCCGCTCCGTAGATGGCGATGATCCCCGGATGCCGCAGCGCCGCGACGGCCCGTTGTTCCACAAGGAAGCGGCTGACGAGTTCTGACGAACCACTGTCGTCAGCCCGAATCAGCTTCACCGCCACGACGCGGTCCAGCGACAGTTGCCGCGCCTTGTAAACGACTCCCATGCCACCGCGAGCAAATTCTTCCAACAGCTCGTAGTCGTCGATGCGCTGCGGCACCCGCGGAGCGACCTTGGGAGCGGCAGCAAACGCCAACGTGGGTTCCGCCGCCCCCACGAGCAGCGTCTCCTCGCAAGTCGCGAATTCCCGATGCACCAGCTCGGAGTGCTCGCCATAGGTCTGAAGGTACTCACTTTCCGAGGGCAGCTCACCCCGTGCCCGTCGATAGGCCAGTTCCACCGCCAGCAGCTCGACGAACGCTGCCTGACGCACGTCATCAGAGCTCTGCGCCAGGAACTCCCTCAGCGCCGGCCGCGAGCCGCTGCTCCAACTCGCTTCAAACTCGTCGCAGAGGTGGTCCAGGACTTTGAGGCGTTCGCCCCGTGTCGGAGTAGCCATGTGAGATTTCCTGAGAATGATGCACCAGTGGTCAACAAAGACTTCTAATGACACACTCAACAACGCACGCCGCAGCCGGACATTATTCCGGAAGATTCTCAAAGTCCGACCAGATGACCCGAATCACATTCAGCTTGCGCTGAATCGTTCGCCCCTGGACACCAAGCTGCTTGGCGATTTCGGCGTTCTGATAGCCCTCCATCTTGGCGATGGCGACGTGACGCAACGACTTGTCGCCAAGAGCGTCCAGCAGCCGATGAAACTCCTCCTGAACCTGAGCCGCGAATTCCGGCGTCGGTTCGGAACCGACAACCTGATCGATTCCCGCCCGCTCATCATCCGGCGAGAGGAAAGCCGAGTCGCCCCGAACTTGTCCGTCGCCCCGTTTTTGTCGCTGGGCGTACTTCCGCAGATTGACGGCCTTGCGAGCGGTCAACATCACCAACACTTGCCACAGATCGTCGCGGTCATTGAGGACCGGAAATCGTCCCTGCTGAATGCCCCGGAAGAAACTGTCGAACGCATCGACGACCACGTCCTCTTCATCCGCCATGCGGCGAGCGTCCTCGCGGAGCTTCTGCCGAGCCAATCCGACCAGCCGCTCGTAATACCGTCGCCAAAGATCCGCCGCTGCGGACGTCTGTCCGCCACGCAATTCCGCAATCCACCGAGTAATCGAGCCTTGGTCCGACACGCGCTCTCACCCTTCAAGCAGCTTCCGCGAAGATGATCAGTGAGCGATGCTCCTCTGGTGTGCGCGTTCCGACGCTCGCGGGAACGCCAGAGACTCCCGCCCCATCAATCAACCTCATTCTGCATTCTGAGCCGGCTCGATCGTCAGGCGGCTGATGACAAAGCCCGCTTGCGCACCCAGGAAGAATCGTGGCGGGCCTTTGTCGTCCCACATCTCATTCAACGAGAGTTTGTCGGCCGAGCCATTCCAGTCGATGAGTGTCTTGCCGTCGCGGTCCACTCGGATTCCGCTCTTGCGTACTTGCACAACCAAGTCGGCCGGCTCGTTGACCTTGAGCGGCTGATTCACAACCGCCGTGCCGTTGTCGAGCGGGCCTTGGCCGTCGATGTTCTCCAAGCCCCACAAACCGCCGCGTGAACGGAAGCCGTCCATCACCACAAGTGCTCGACGCCCGCCGCTAACCAGTCCAAGCACCAGCGCGTTTCCTTCAGAGGTCCGATCAATTCTCAGGCGGACGTCGTATCCCTCCGGAGGATTGTCGATCGGAAGTGATAAGCGGCGGTTTCCGTTCGCCGCCGCCGCCGCAGCAGCAGCCGTGCTGAGCGTGCCATTCTCGAACTTCCACGAACCGTCGGACGACTCGCGTTTCACGTCGATCCTGGAAAGCACATCGACCTTCGGAATCCCGGCCGGAAGCCCGGCCACCGCGCCATCGAGTTTTTGATACTCGACCTTCTGCACCAGCACTCCTTTGAGCGCCACCAGCGCGAAGTTCCCCTCGTTCAGCGTGGAGTCCTTCACGGTCGCCACCACCGAGCCGTTGAATGTTGCCGTCAGCGTGTCGTCGGCGATGCGAAATTCGAGCGTCCGCTGGGCGGCTTTCGGAATGCTCGCGGGGATTGGCTCCTTGGCGAGAACCTTGTACACGCCGGCTCGAATCATGGTGATGCTGATCTGTGTGCCGTGGTCTTCGGCCACATACAGGTCGCGCACGCCGTTGGTGACGCGATCGCGGGCGTTGATCTGAATGCCCTTGGAGTCACGCAACAGGTAGGTGAGCCGGATGGCTCCGTTGCGGGTCTTGTCGGGAAACACCGGTTGGCCGCTAATGACCTGAGTCGTCGTGATGGCATCCCCTTCGCGCTGCCAACCGACCCTTCCATCGAATTGCGAGAAGAAGTCCGCGTGTTTCAACCTCGGCCCCAGCCAATCGGTCCATGCCGAGTCGGCTTCACTGCCGGCCACGCCAGAGGTGAACTTCCCCGCGCCGCTGACTTCGCGAACCGTGACCTTGTGGAACAGGGCACAGCGGTCGTTGGCAGCGAGCCCCAAGTGGAGCTTATCGCGCAGAGCGTTGCGAGGAATGATGTCGAGACGTTGGAAGTCGCCGGCCCACTCGACGAGCAGTTCATCGTCCAGGAACGCGCGGAGCTTTCCTTTGCGGACCTCCACGCGCGAGCGATAGCGTCGGCCAGGCTCCAGCAACTTGGGACGCATCACGCTGGCGTCCTTGCGATTGACCAGATTCATTCCGCCGAGCGTTTCGAACCCGGCTTTGACACCGTCCTTCAGAGCCACGTTGAGCACCCAGGCGAAGAAGCGTGACTGAGCAGACAGGAGTTGCTCGACGGTCCCGTGGCCGTTTCCCTGAGTGAACTCGATCTCGTAGTCGTATTCTTCAGGCGGTTGATACGGCCACTGCAGCCGCGGCACATAGATGGTCGTTTCAGACTGCTTCACTTTGAGACCATTGGCCTCGCGAGACCATTCCCCTGCGAGAACATCCCGCTTCACATCGACGAGTGCGAGCAAATCAATCCGGCCGTCGGGTGTGGCCATCGGCGTGTTGGCAGAGGTTGCGGCACCATCCCACTGGATGTTGCAGTCGGGCAGAGCCTGTCGCAACTTGGCGATGCCGGCGGCCGTGACCTTGGTTCCGTTCAATTGCACCAGTTTCAAGTTTTTCAATTGACCGAGCGCCTCAAGTCCCTCGTCGTCGAGCAGCGCGTTCGAGGTCAAATTGAGACTCAGCAAACTGGAGAACTTCGCGAGAGTTTGGCACCGCTGCGCGTTGATTCCGCTTTGCGATAAGAAGAGTGCATCTAGTGTCCTGAGTTGTAAGTTCGTTGCATTGAAAACGCATCGAAATCCCGACAACTCGCGGGCAAAGGTTGTCAACGAATTAACAACTCAGGACACTAGTCGAGGTAATCGAAAGAGAGCCTCAAGACGGGAATCTGATATTGGAAAGCCACCCAAGCTGACTTGCCTCAGATTCGGAGAATGTTCCAAAGCCGCGACCGCTTTGGCCGTGGCGTGCGTGCTGTCGAGCTTGACCGAATCCAGATCCTTCAGTCCACGCAACACGTCGAGGTCCGCATCGGCCCCTTGCAGCCGCTTCAGCAGATCGACCCTTCGGACTTCGATTTTCCCCGCCGGCAGATCAACGACGTTGTCGATCTTCTTGGTGTCAGACTTCAACACGATCGATCCGCCATGCTCAATGACCCAGGTCGCGGCGGTGCGATCACCGTCTACCGAAGGGGCGGGCTTCGTGGGAGTCGCCGGTGCGGCACCACCGAGCTCGCGCACGACGCGGAAGCCGATTGTCGGGTGCGGGACGTCGTGGAGTTGCTGCGTGCGATACGCGCTGCGCAGGATGCAGTGGTAGCCAAAGTGTCCGCCACGAACGACATAGACATGAGGGGGGCCGGACGTGTCGTTGAGCGGATCGTTGAGCGGCGACTGCTGATACCACTTCTCGTCGAAGCGATCCTGACACCACTCCGACAGATTGCCGTGAATGTCGAACAATCCCCACGGATTGGGTTGTCTGGTCGCGACCGGTTGAGCCTTCGAGTCGGAGTTGCGGATCGACCATTCGTGCGAATCGAGCAAAGTCTCCCCAAACGAGAATGCGGTGGTGGTGCCGGCTCGGCAGGCGTACTCCCATTCGGCTTCGGTCGGCAGGCGATAGGTGGCCTGCTCCTTTTCCGAGAGCCACCGGCAAAAAGCGGCCACATCATCCCCGTTGACGACGGCCACCGGTGACTCGTCCGTGATGGCATAGCTCGGCGTCAGATATGTGGCCGACTTCGCATCCGTCTTGAGTTTCTCGGCATAGGTCTGATGCCGCGCGGCCTCCACGAACTTCCGAAACTGACCAACGGTCACTTCGGCCGCCCCCATGAGAAACGGCTTGGTGATGACCACGCGATGCTGCGGCCGCTCGTTGATCCGAATGGCATTGACGACGTCCTGTCCGCGCTCTCGCTCCACCGCATCCAACACTGCCGCCGCAATCTGCCCGTCGCTAGTCCCCATCAGGAACTCGCCGGGCGGAATGAAGATCAACTTCGCGCCGACCGAGTTAGTCGTCTCGACCTGCGTGCCGAGATGCTTGGCCCAGGCCGCTTGGTGGGCTTTCGCCTGGGCGGCGTCGAACGGAGCGACGGCGGGCGGCGGGGCAACGTCGTTGACGGTCGATGGAGTCGCCAAAACAAGCACGTCCCATTCGACGAGGAACGGCAGCGCCACCTTTGCGAACTGGGGCTTGCGGATAGCCCATTCGTTGGCGGCGTTGTTCGACCAAGCAAGATAGGTTCGGATGTCTTTGTCGAACTCCGAGCTTTTCCCCGACGGCCACAACGACGACAAGAACGGTTCGCCGGTGACCCACTCCCAAGAAGAGTTTTTCGAGTGCCTGGCACCAAAATAAAACGGCTGGTCCCCCACAAAGTTTTTCCGGACCCATTCGAGTTCTTCTTGACTGTTGATCGTCGCCAGATGCCCGCCCAGGCTTTCGGCTTTTTTCCGGGCTTTATCCCAAGGGGACGGTTCGTTGACAAGCAAATAGCGATGCCCGCCGAACGTGAGCGCCTCGGCGGGAACGGTCGGTGCGCCCGAATGCGACGCGGCCGAAGCCGTGCCATCCGTTCTCCTTCGGGTCGTACGGCCCGCCGAACGACTGGGTGCGCACGAAACTGTTGATCGCAAAGCGACTCGCTCCACCGCTGTCATTGCCCGAGCCGCCACGTTTGATGCGAGACGTCCCGATGTCTTCCCGGGGATCCTCGCGACCGCCGGGCGTCGCGGCCGGATACGGCTTCAGGTCGGTGGCGTCCCAGCACGTTTCGTTCGACCCGCCGTAGAGGCCGGTCAGCCCGAACGGATTGGGGGCGGCGCATTGTTTGCGGAACGTAACTCCATCAGCGCTGCCGTCGTTGCCGAAGTACCAAAGCGTGTCGGTGCCCGCGCGGCAGGCGTATTCCCATTGGGCCTCGGTGGGCAGCCGATAACCGTCGGCGTCGTCGATCGGCGTGATTTGCGCCCCTGCGATCCGGTAGGCGAGCCACTTCCCTTCCCGTTCGCTCAGCTTATTACAAAACGCGATCGCATCGGGCCACGCCACATGTTGCTCCAACAACTTGTTCGGATCCTGTTGCATAAGGGGTCGCAGTTGCCCGACGACGTCGCGATAACGGCCGGAGGTGATCTCGTCGACTTGCATGTAGAACGGCCGCGTGATCCGCACGAGGTGCGCCGGCCGGACAACTCGCAATCTGCCGAGGTCGCGGTCTTCCTTCGCACCGATCAGCCGGGTCAGTTCTGCGTCGGTGAACTCTGGGCCGAGGCCCATTTGGAACTCGCCCGGCGGAATGAGGCGGAACTTCATGCCCAAGCCGTTGGTGAACTCGACCGGCACGCCGAGATACGCGGCCCACTCCTCTTGATGGGCGCGAGCTTGCTGGGCGTCGAACGGAGCCTTGGCGGGCGGCGGTTGCGGATCGGCGAGCACCGTCGGCGGTGGGGCGGTCGGCTCAATGAACATCTCTTTTCGGTTGTCGTCGCCGGGTAAGCCGTGGAGCGTGATGCGGCACCACGGCGCGAGCTTCACAAATCGCTGCGCCTTCGCGAGTCGTTTTTCATGGCCTGCCGGGTAGCCGCCGAACCTCAAGCTGGTCAATCGCGGCAGAGGGCCGAGCTGCTCCAGTTCGGCGTCATCTTCATCGTAGATTTGGAGCTCCGTGAGGGTCGATAACTTCGCCACTTGCGGCTCCCAACGGGAGACGGCCATATCGACCCAAGCCAGTAATTGCAGTTGTCGGAACGAGTCCAAGAACGCCAGATCGGTATCACTCGGTCCAACACGCTTCAAATATAGTTGCCGCAGATGCACCAAGGCGGCCAGATGTGGTAGGGCATTCTTGGTCATCGGCGATGGTTTCGATTTGTGGAAGTCCAGACGCAGAGATTCCAAATCGATCAACGTCGCGATCCGCTGCACGACTTCATCCGTCACTTGTTTGCCGTCTTCCCCGAGAACTAGACCGACGATCGTCGCCGGGGTCGTGGGAGGCGCGGCGGTCGGCTTCAGAGTGGCTTCCGTGTCCGGCCCCGACCGCTACGTCAGCGTCGCCTGCAAGCCTTGCAGCCAAACGATGTCCTCCGGCTTCGACGGCGCGAGTGGCCAACGTGGCGCGGCGGGATCGCTCGATGGCGGAACTTTGCTCGGATCGACACTCACCGCCGCTTTGGCGAGCGCGGAAGCGACCGCCGAGCGGTTCGGCTCGGCGGGCTCGACAACTTCCGAGTTCGTCGGCGGCGACTCGGACGACTGGGCGTCGAGGTTCGGCGGATTTGCCGTCAACTTCTCGTCGGACGGCTGTCTGGATTTGCCGCTCATGGCAAACGCGATCACCAGCAGCACCACGACCGTCGCCGCCGAAATCAGAATCGTCTTCCGCGACTTGATCAAAGTGGTCGTCGCGCCGGCCGTGGGGTTCTTCACCACTGACGAATCCAACACGACCGTCGCGTCGCTGGGCCCATTGGTTTTCGAATCGCTGGACGATTGAACGATCGTGTCGGCGTCCCGACTGGAAACATTGGCCGGAGCTTTCATCGGAGCGCTGGGCTTCGCGACGGGATTGGAACCGGAAGCCACCGAAACCGTCGCTGAGCCTCCCGTGAGACACCGTTCCAGTTCGGCGATCACTTGCAGCATCGACTGCGGCCGGTCATCCGGCTTCTTGGCCACCATGCGTTGAAAGACCGTGTTGAGAGCGACGAGATGCTCGGGCAGCGTCGCCATGTTGTCTTCGTCGTAGGGTGGGTCGAGTCCGCGAGACCCACCATCGCGCGTCAACGATTCCTCGGTGGGTCTCGTACCTCGACCCACCCTACTGAGTTCCGCCAGCGACGGGGGCGGCGCGCTCTGATGGGCCGTCAGCCGCTTCATCACCGTGTCCGCCTCGAACGCGACGTGGCCCGTGATCAGATAGAACAGCGTGCAGCCCAGCGAATAAATATCGCTGCGAGCATCCGCGTGCTTGCTGTCCATCGCCTGTTCGGGGGACATGTAATCGACGGTCCCCATCATCGCCCCGGATCGAGTCAGGTCCGCCTGCTCCGCGCTTCCGCCGAAGCCCCCTTCGATCCGAGCCAACCCCATGTCGAGAATCTTGACCGTGAAGGGGTGAGGGGTGAGGATCAAATGCTTTGCTTTCCCCCTCGCCCCTCGCCCCTCATCCCATGACATCAGCAAGTTGTGCGGCTTGATATCCCGATGCACGACCCCCTTGTCGTGAGCGAACGCCAGCCCGCGCGCCGCCTGAATGATGCAGCTCACCGCCTCTTCGACCGGCAACGGCCCATGTTCTTTGACCCACGACGAAAAGTCGGAGCCTTCGACATATTCCATCACCAGGAAGTGCGTCCCTTTGGCCTCGTCCGCATCGTCCGCATCGTAGGCCGCGACGATGTTGGGATGCGTGAGCTTGGCGGCCGCGATGACCTCACGCTGAAACCGCTTGAGCGCCGACGGCTCCTTCAACACCTTCGGATTGATCACCTTCAGCGCGACTGTCCGCTCCATGCGGCGATGCCACGCCTTGAGCACCATCCCCATGCCTCCCTCTCCCAGCTTGTCGAGGACGAGGTAATTCCCCAACGAGAGAGCCGCTCCTTTGCCGGCGTAGATCTGCTCGGCCTGAAACTTGGTCAGCTTCTTATGCTTGACCAGCTCGCGAGCCAACGCCTCGGCATCCGACCGAGCCCGCGCATCCGCCGGCAACCCGGCGAGCCACTCGCTCAATTCCTCGTTCGGAAGGACTCCTGACGAGGTCACACGCTCCGTGAATTGCTCGACCGTCAACGGAATGAAGAACTCCCGCCTGAGATTGGATGCCGGACATGTTATCGGCAGTTAGCCTTCGGTGAGAAATCACTGAGCTGCCTAGTTCTACTGTCCGGTTTAGGTTCTTAGCTGGTTCTTGAGTGGTGGAAGGAGATTACGAGATTCGTAGCGTGAAGCACGGGCGAGTTCGTTTCGTTGGAGCCAACGTTGTGTGGTGGCAACGTTGTGTGGTGGCAGCGGT
>SYJG01000335.1 GCA_005798445.1 Planctomyces sp. | reverse complement strand
TCGGAGGGCTGACGCCCTGCCGCTCGCCCATTTTTTGTTGGAGACCATGCAGCGTTCAGCTTGCATCGCGTGCGAAGCGGCGGCGGCTGACGACTAGGCCAACCAGCGCGGTTCCGAGCAGCAGCATGCTAGATGGCTCAGGAACGACGGGTGGCGGGGCAGTCGCGGTGGCGTTATTGAGGAAGCTTTCGCCGCCGGTGATCGCGAAACCGCTCATCCGGATGCCGATGCGCAATGCCGTCGATTGCAGCGTCGTGATGACATCGTTGAAGGCTCGGCCGCCCGCCAAAGTCAGCGTCATACCGACAGACTCGCCGGGATTCGTGCCGTTCGTGGTGGTCGGTGTGTTGGCGAGCGCTCGTCGCGTGGCCGAAAAGCCAACTCCATTGCCTCCGCTGAGATTTCCTGAGGTTGCGTTGTAGAACGACGTGCCGGTTCCGTTCTGGATCGTCGCGGCGTTGGTTGCAAACAGTCCGCCGGTGGCCCGGTCATCGAAATAGATCCCGGTGATTGCCGATTGGGAGGGGCCGGTATTGCTGAATTGAAAGCTCACCTTCCCTGCGCCGGCGTCAGACACCGTCAGCTTCAACTGTGCCTCACCGATCGCCTCGTTGGTCGCGTTGTTGTGCGTGAAGTCTGTGAAGCCGTAGTCGAAACCGGCGTCGGCCGTGGCTTCCGTTAAGACTCCGATCAAGAGCGCGGCCAGCAGGCATCCGAATTTGCGAATCATGGAGTTCCTTCCAAAGGTGAGTGTCAGCCCAGGAGCAATGCGAGTGCCGCGGCGTCATCGGGTGACGAATGCGACGATTTCTCGCGGCATGCGCCGACTCGTCGAGGTCCGGTTGTTGCGATTAGGCATCATCGTGCTGTTGGCCGGCAACATCCCGGAGCGTTCGGGTGTCTGATTCAGTTTACGTCACCTTTACGCAGGGAATGTTCCGCCGGTCGATTGGCGGTCGACTATGTTTAGTCACGCAATCAGGCGCGCCCAGATTGTGTCCATTTTTGGCCCAGTTCTTTGCAGAGACTCCGCAGACTCATGCCTTCTCACGCGACTTCCTCCAGCCGCCCGCCCATCAGAGTGCTCAGTTTCCTGAGCGCACTGGGAGCGATCGGCGTGTGGTCGTACTGGCCGACGTTGCGCGGATTGATGGAGCGATGGAACAGCGATCCGACTTACTCGCACGGTTTTCTCGTGCCGTTCGTGGCGGCGGCGATGATCTGGCAGCGCCGCAACCTGCCGGTCAAAAGTGAGTCGAGTCAATCGGTGCTCGGACTGAGTTTGATCTTCGCGAGCGTCGGCCTGCGACTCGTCGGAGCACGTTTCTATTTTGAAGGACTGGAATGGCTCTCGATTCTTCCGTGCGTCGCGGGTGCCTGCGTGTTGAGTGGCGGCGGGTTGGCGTGGCGACGTGCGTGGCCGGGCCTCGTGTTCCTCGTGTTTCTGTTGCCTTTGCCCTATCGGATGGAAGTGGCTTTGGCCGGCCCGTTGCGGAGTGTGGCGACGTTTGTCAGCACTTACGCCTTGCAGACGCTCGGATATCCAGCCGTCGCCGAAGGAAATGTGATCGTCGTCGGGACGGCGCGTGTCGGAGTGGCGGAAGCCTGTAGCGGCTTACGAATGCTGGTCTCGTTCTTCGCGGTGTCGGCAGCAGTGGCGACGTTTGTGAAACGACCGGCTTGGGAGCGTGGCGTGATCGTGCTCAGCGCGCTGCCGATCGCGGTGCTTTGCAATGTGACTCGCGTGACAGTCACGGCCGCGCTGTACGAGACGATCGGTGCCGAGTGGGCTCATCGAATTTTCCACGACCTCGCCGGCTGGCTGATGATGCCGCTGGCATTGAGTCTGTTGGGTCTCGAACTGTGGATCTTGTCGCGACTGCTGATTGCTCCACCAGATCGAGACGTCGTCCCGGTGGGGAGCCGTCGGCACACGCTATCGACACTTGGCGAGCGGGGCGGCGTCAGCCCCCCGGTGCTTCGCGAACGTGACTCCCTCACTGGGCGGCTAACGCCCAATGGCACTCGCTTTGTGAGCGGCACGGCGCTAGCCGCCGGTGATTCGCTGGGCAACGTCGATCTCGAATTACCGGTGGCTAGCGCCAAACCGCTCAAATCGATCACCGGGGGGCTGACGCCGCCCCGCTCGCCTGTGCGGAATTCCTTGGAAGTGGTGACACAACGATGAATGCCCCAAATCAAACGGCTGTTCCGAAATCGTCAGTGACAATGGCGGCACGCGCGGCGCAAATCGTGGCGACCAAGCCGCCGGCCCCGAAGGGCGAGTCTCCCAAGCGAAACTCCTCGCGTCGGGCGAATCAGTTCTTGGAGCCGATGTCTCCGCAAGGTTTGTTGCTGGCGTTTCGGCGACGATGGAAGACGGCGGTGTTGTTCGCAGTACCGGTGGCAGTCATCGCGGCCGCGATCACTTGGCTGACGGTGCCGGCTCCGTTCACGGCGTTCGCGCTGTTGCGAGTCGCCTCGGTCGAGCCGCGTCTCGTGTTTCAAACAGCGGAAACGAACGCCGACTTTGCGACGTATCGCCGCACGCAGATGGCGCTCATCAAGAGTCGCTTCGTGCTCAACGCGGCGTTGCGGAAGCCGAGCGTCGCGTCGCTGCCGATCGTCCGCAAGCAGACGCATCCGTTGCAGTGGTTGGAAGACGCCGTGCAGGTCGATTCGTATGACAGCCCGGAAATCCTCCGCATCTCGCTGACCGGCGACGAGCCGACGGAATTGGCGGAGATCGTCAATTCGGTTCGCGATGCGTACCTGGAAGAGGTCGTCAACGCCGACCGCAAGCAGCGCATCGCGCGGCTCAACGACCTCGAACGGATCTTCGAGCAGACCGAAGACAAAGTCCGCATGAAGGAGAAACGCGTCAACGATCTCGCCCAGGAACTCGGCACCGGCGACGCGCAGGCCCTGACGATCAAGCAGCAGATGGCGATGGAATACTTCGCGCAGTTGCGGCGCGAACATGCTCGCGTGCGGTTCGACCTGATGCGCGAGCAAGTCGGCGATCAAGCGGCGGCGAGCGTTGAAGAAGCCACACTCACCGCGCCGGGTGATGGTCCCGCGACAAATTCGTCCGGCGCGGCGAAGGGACTGGCGGTCAAACCGCCTCGCAGTCCATCGGCCGCCGCGAATGCCGAAGCGGCGTTCGAGCCAGAATCCCCAACGACCCCGGCAGTTACCGGAACCGCTGCCGTTGCCGGCGGCGGCGATGACCCACGGGTCGTGTCAGCCGAACGCCGAGCCAAGCAACTCAAGGATCTCATCAGCCGCTACGAGAAACAGGTCGTCAACAAGAATCATCCGACGCTTGTGGCGTATCGCAAGGAGCTGGAAGAACTGCAAACGCTGGCGGCGCAGGACGGGGACGAGGAGTCGATTCCTGGCCAGCCGAAGCGACGCTCGCGATTGGATCTGCTCAAGCGGCAGGAGCAACTGTTGCGCGAGGAGCTCGACAAGTACTCGGCGCTGGTCAAGAACATCGGCACGTCGTCGTTCGAGTTGGAATCGATGAAGTCTGACATCGAACAAGTCGCGAAGGTCTCGAACAAAGTCGGCTCGGAGATGGAATCGCTCCGCATCGAACTGCAATCACAGAGCCGCATTGCTCCGCTGCAAGAGGCGGAGATCCCGCAGACGCGGAACATGTCCAAGAAAATGAACCTGACATCAGCGGCCGGAGTCGGTGGGTTGGGTTTGGTGTTCTTGATTGTCTCGGTCCTCGAATTTCACACGCGGCGGATCACCGATCCAAAAGACGTCGTGCAAACGATGGGCTTGGAGTTGCTCGGCACGTTGCCCGCGATGCCGAAGCCACTGCTGCGAATTGGTTCGCCGGCAGGTTCTCGGATGGTGATGTGGAACAACGCGCTGATCGAGTCAGTGGACAGCATCCGCTCGATCCTGCTGCACTCGGACGATGCCGACAAACGCCAAGTGCTGATGATTGCCAGTGCGACGGCCGGCGAAGGGAAGACGACATTCGCTTGTCAGTTGGCCGGCAGCCTGGCTCGGTCGGGCCGCAAAACGCTGCTTGTCGATTGCGACCTGCGCCGCCCGCGGGCTCATCAACTGTTGAACGTCAGCAACGGCCTCGGCATGAGCGAGTTGCTTACTGAGAAGCTGCGGCCAGAGACGGTGATTCAAGCGACCGACGATCCGAACTTGTTCGTCATCGCGGCCGGTCAGGTCAACGAAATCGCGTTGCAAGAGATCGCTCGCGACGGAGCGGCCTCGCTGTTCGCCGCGATGCGCCAGGAGTTTGATTTCGTCATCGTCGATTCGTCGCCCATGTTGTGCGTGGCCGACAGCAGTTCAATCGCCAAGAACGTGGACGCTGCGATCCTAGTCGCTCGGCAAGATGTCAGCCGTGTGCCGGTCGTCTCCGTCGCCTGCGAACGAATGGAAATGCTCGGCCTGCCGCTGCTGGGCAGCGTGATGGTCGGCGTGAAGTCGAACCTCAGCGGCTACGGCTACGCCTACGACTACCACTACGCAACGAGCGGAGGTGCCGCGTGAGTCGCACCTCTTCCGTGGGGCAGGTTTCCAACCTGCCCGTCATCTCCGGGCAGGTTGAAAACCTGCCCCACGATTTGTCGCGAATGCTGGCCGCAGTCTTCGGAGCCGCTCTGCTCTTTGGCGGCGGCATCGTGCATGGCACGTTGACGCATCGCTGGCAAACCGTGGCACGGACCAACGGTCCCGAAACACGCCTTCATCTCGTACCGCCAACGATCGGCGACTGGGACAGCCAAGACTCGACGATCAGCGCCGCCGAACGACAAATGGCGGGACTGACCCACGACCTGACTCGCACCTACACGAACCGCCGGACCGGCGATTCTGTGACGGTTGTCCTGATGAGCGGGCCGACTGGCCCAGTCGCCGTCCACCCGCCGACCGCGTGCTATCAAGGAGCCGGCTATCAACAAAGCGGAGCGACGCGCGAGTCGGTGATCGAATTGCCCGTCGCTGAAGTCGTGAGACTTCAGGGAGCGGGTGCCGAGCTTCAGAACCGAAGTCTGACGACTTCGGCTACGACACGACACGTCTTCGCCATCGCCGACTTCTATCAGCCAACTCGCCCAGAACAGGCGCAGCCGCGCATCTATTGGGCTTGGACGACCAACGGAACATGGTCGGTCCCCGAAAGTCCGCGACTCGAATTCGCCGGCAACCCGGTGCTCTTCAAGCTGTATGTCACCTGCGAACGCCCCATCGGTTCGCAGAAATCGCAAGCCTCGCCGATCGACGAGTTCCTGCGCCTGTTGCTGGCCGAGATTCAGCAGACGGTGTTCGCGTCGCATGATTCCAAGACTCAAACACGATGACCCAGTCGATCACCAACGCGATGACGATCGACGTCGAAGACTATTTTCATGTCTCGGCGTTCGCGGATCGCATTTCCTCACGCGACTGGGACCACTTCCCAACCCGTGTCGAGCAGAACACGCAGCGGCTGCTGACTCTGCTGGAGAAGGCGGAAGTTCGCGGGACGTTCTTCGTTTTGGGTTGGGTCGCTGAACGTCATCCGCAACTGATCCGGGACATCGCGCGAGCCGGCCACGAGATTGGCTGTCACAGCTATTGGCATCGACTGGTCTACGACCTCACGCCGGAAGAATTTCGCGACGACACGCGGCAAGCTCAGCAACTGCTGGAAGACATCATCGGCGACCGAGTCACGCTGTATCGCGCGCCGAGCTTCTCGATCACCGAACGCAGTCTGTGGGCGCTCGACATCCTGGCGGACCTGGGTTTCGAGATGGACTCCAGCATCTATCCGATTCATCACGACCGCTACGGCATCCCCAGAGCCGATCCGTTTCCACACGTCCTCTCGACCAGCGCCGGCGAATTGCGGGAGTTTCCCGGTTCGATCTGTCGGCTCGGCGGCCTGTCGATCCCGGTGTCCGGTGGCGGCTACTTCAGGTTGTATCCCGCGCGAGTCACCGCATGGCTGCTGAGCCGCATCAATCGCAGCGGCCAGCCCTTCATGTTTTACGTCCACCCGTGGGAACTCGACCCCGACCAACCGCGCATGGCGGGTTCGCTCCGTTCCCAATTCCGTCACTACCAAAACCTCGCCTCGACCGAACGCAAACTGAACTGGCTGCTGCCGCAGTTTGAGTTCGGCACGATGAGCGAATCGCTGGCCGTACCGCGACCGTTAGGGAGCGGCCTGTTGGTAACCGCACAGGCCGCTCCCTAACGGTCGCGGTACGGCATTCAATTCAGGAACATCGTGTGTCTCGCCCACAACTTCTCTATCTGACTCACCGCGTGCCGCATCCTCCGAACCGAGGGGATCGCATTCGGACGTATCACATGCTGCGGCATCTGTCGCAACATGCGGACGTCTCGTTGGCCTGTCTGGCGGATGAGCCGGTGTCGGAGGAATCGCATCGCGAGTTGAACCGTCTGTGTGTTCGCGTCGGCATCGTGCCGGTCGAGAAGCGAGTCCGCTGGGTACGAGCCGGCGTGTCACTGCTGCGCGGTCGCACGATCAGCGAAGGAGCGTTTCAGTCACCAGAGCTGACTCGGCTGTTGAATGCCTGGGGCGAGCGAATTCCATTCGACGCGACTTTGGCCTCTTCATCCGCACTGGCTCCGTACTTGCGGCTACCGTCGTTGCGCTCCGCTCAGGCCAGCGTCGATCTGATTGATGTCGATAGCCAGAAGTGGCTCGATTACGCCGCCGCCTCGCGCGGACCGAAGGCGTGGCTGTATCGGCACGAAGGTCGGCGGATGCGAGCGCTGGAAATCGAGTTGACCAAATGGGTTCGCCAGTTGTTGGTCGTCAGCGAGGCGGAGGCGGACATCTTTCGGTCGTTCTGCCCGAACGGACAAATCACCGCGATCTCCAACGGCGTCGATGTGGATTACTTCCAGCCCAACGTGGGGCAGGTTTTCAACCTGCCCGGACTGGACGGGC
Organism: Planctomyces sp.; assembly: GCA_005798445.1. GTDB lineage: Bacteria > Planctomycetota > Planctomycetia > Planctomycetales > Planctomycetaceae > SXKJ01. The sequence continues at coordinate 16,853 of SYJG01000335.1, read as the reverse complement.
AGGTTAAAAACCTGCCCCACGAGGGAGGCTGCGTCTTCGTCGGAGCACTCGACTACAAGCCGAACATCGATGGCGCGATTTGGTTTTGTCGGCACGTCTGGCCGCAGATTCGACAACAAAAACCGAATGCGGTCATCAAGCTCGTCGGTCGCGAACCGACGCGCGAAGTGCGTGAACTCGCTCAGATCTCCGGCGTCGAGGTTGTCGGCACGGTTCCCGATGTGCGGCCGTATTTGGCCGAAGCTGCCGTGGTCGTCGTGCCGTTGCAGATTGCTCGCGGCGTGCAGAACAAAGTGCTCGAAGCGATGGCGATGGGCAAAGCGATCGTCGCCTCGCCGGAACCGATCGTCGGTTTGCAGGTCGAGCCGGGAGTCCACTTGCTGCGTGCGAACTACGTTGACGAATGGGTGTCACACGTCACCGGGTTGCTGGATGATCGCTCGATGTGCGAGGAACTTGGCACGGCGGCGGTGGCTCATGTGACCGCGTATCACCGCTGGGAACAGTGCCTGGAATCACTGCCGAGACTGATTTGTAGGATGGGCACTCTTGCCCGTCTCACCGAACCGCGGACGGGCAAGAGTGCCCATCCTACGGCGGAGGTCGTGTCATGAAGGGCCTCCTCTTTACGTATCTGGTGACTGGTGGCGGAGTCACGCTGTCGTTGTTCAATCCGTTCTACGGATTGTTGGCGTACACAATGTTGGCGATTGTGAAGCCGGAATCGCTGTGGCCGTGGGCGGTGGCACCGGGTCGGTACAGCTTGATGGTCGCGATGGCGATGTTGATCGGTTGGTCGTATTCCAAACGCTCGACGTTTCAATTTGGACGCGGCGGAGCAGTCGCCGGTCTCTTGCTGACGTTCTTGGTCTGGGCGAGCGGGCAAGCGTACTTTGCTCCGAATCAGGAGCTCGCGTGGAAGTTCATCGAAGACCTGGCCAAGATCGCGATCCCGTTTTGCGTCGGCCTGACGTCGATCACGTCACTCAAGCAATTGAAGCAGTTGGCCTGGACCATCCTGATTTGCCAAGGTTATGTGGCGTTGGAAATGAACTTGGCGTACTTCGGGGGCTACAACACTCTGGCCTACGACGGCTTCGGCACACTGGATAACAACGGTGCGGCAAACGCGCTGGTGACGGGACTGGGGCTGGCGTTTTTTCTCGGCCTGCATTCCGAGTCGCTCTGGCAAAAGGGACTGGCGCTCGGGCTGGGTGGGTGTATGGCTCACGCCATTCTGTTCTCATTCTCGCGCGGCGGCATGTTGGCCATGGTGATCGCCGGAGTCGTCACGTTTCTGATCATCCCCAAGCGGCCTCGGCACTACTTCGCATTCGCACTGGCCGCTGTGGTCGGCTTGTCCTTGGCCGGGGCGGAGGTCCGCGAACGATTTGACTCGGTCTTCACCAAAAAAGGTGAGTCACGGGAAGCCTCCGCTCAAAGCCGATTGGACCTGTGGCGCGACTGCTGGGACGTGATCCAAAAGCATCCGGTCACGGGTTGCGGTCCGAATCAATGGCCGCTGGTTGCGGCCAGTTACGGTTGGACTCGGGGCAAGGAAGCTCACAGCCTGTGGGTGCAGACCGCCGCCGAGTTGGGCTTTCCGGGACTGGCGCTGTTGGTGGGATTCTACGGCGTGTGCATGACTCGCTGCTGGACGCTGACGAGACGACTCACCGAGGTGGACGATCCGTGGCATGGCGAGCTGGCTCGCGCGGTGATCGTGTCGCTGACCGGTTTCGCCGTTGCCGCGCAATTCGTCAGCGTCGAATCAATGGAGATTCCGTACTACGTCGCTCTGCTGGGAGCGGGGACGTTGAAGCTTGCGTCGGTGCGAAATCCCAATTTCCAAATCTCAATGTCCAATGAAATTTCAAATCCCAATTTCCAAGACCCAATGTCCAATGAATGTCCAAGTCCCAATGACCAAAGCGTAGGTCTATGGGCGGGTACGGCATCAGCGGCGGTGTGATCACAATTTGAGATTTGAGATTTGGGATTTCATTGGTCATTGGTTTTTGGAAATTGGGATTTCATTGGACATTGGGTTTTGGAAATTGGTCATTCGGCAATGAAACTTCACCGCGACATCCTGAAGCACTCGTCGATCTACGGCATCGGCCAGATTCTGGGCCGGCTGGCGTCGCTGTTGCTGTTGCCGTTGTATACGCGGTGTTTGACTCCGGCGGATTACGGGACCGTGGCGATTCTGGATTTGACCGCTGGCATCTTGGCGGTGTTCATCGGGTCGGGCATGGCGGCGGCGGTGACTCGGTATCACTTCGACACCGAGAGCGAAGACGATCGCAATCGTGTCTGGTGGACGGGGCTGGGATATCTGGCGTTGGCGTCGCTGGTGTTGATCGGTCCGATGTGGCTGGCTCGGCATTGGTTGGCGGACGTGACGCTCGGCCCGGACGTGGCCGACGGAGCGACGTTCTACACATTGGCGTTGGCCACGATGGCCTGCGGCGCGTTTGGCGAATTGCTCGATGCGTATCTGCGAGTGCAAAAGTGGTCCGGACGGTATGTCTCACTGTCGCTGCTGCGGTTGCTGACGAACATCGCGTTGAATGTGTACTTCCTGGTCGGACTAGGCTGGGGCATCACGGGATTGCTGACGGGTAACTTGATCGCGACGGCGGCGAACACGCTGGTCTTGTTCGTGATGTTCTGCCGCAGCCGAGGACCGTGTGTCCTGGATCGCGTGGTCGCTCGAAAGCTGCTGGGGTTCGGGACTCCGCTGATTGCGACGGCGTTGCTGTCGATGGTGTTTCACGAGGCGGACCGCTACTTCCTGCGCGCGTACGTCGATTTGGAACAGGTCGGGATTTATTCGCTGGCGTACAAGATCGGGCAGGCGGTCAACATGCTCTGCCTGGTTCCGTTCGCGGCGATTTGGACGGTCGTCGTGTACGAGATCGCTCGCGCTCCCGATGCAAAGCGGCAGTTCGCGGCCGTGTTCGAGCAATTCGTCGCGGGACTGCTGCTAGTCATGCTGGCGGCGTCTCTGTTCGCCAAACCGCTGCTCGGCCTGTTGACGACCAGCGACTATTCGGCGGCGGCGGACCTCGTACCGGTGATCTGCCTGGCGTACTCGTTCTTCAGTTTGAATGAGCACTTTCGCGTGCCAGTGATGCTGACTCGCAAGACCCTGAGTTTGATTCCGGTGTACTTGTTCGCGGCGGTCTTGAACCTCGTCTTCAACGTGCTGCTGATTCCGCGCTTTCACGCTGCGGGAGCCGCGTGGGCCAGCGTCCTGACCTATGCCGGCTTTTCGATGTTCGGACTGATGCGGTATCGCAAGATCGACGTCTATCCGTATCCGTTCCGCCGCTGCGGTGGCATCCTTGCAGGGATGATCCTGACTTGGATCGCGTGCCGACACGCCTGGGATTTGTCACTCGTCACAGGTTGGACAGTTTCGATTTCGTCTTGGCTGGCTTGGGCGACGCTGTTGTTCGGACGGCAGGGACTCGACTTTCTTGCGCGACATCGGCCAGGCCCCGTTTCGATCGGTGAGCCGGAGGGCGTTAGCCCCCGGACATCTTTGCTGGCTTTTCAACAACAACATCCCGACGCGTCCGGGGGCTGACGCCCAATGGCAGTGACTTTAGAGAGCGGCAAGGCGCTAGCCGCTGGTTTTGCACGAACCCAGACCGGCGGCTAGCGCCTTGCCGCTCACAACAAGACATTCACAAGGAGTGACAACGATGAGCACTTCTCAACCCGCTCTGTTTCCAATCATGATCAAAGTCTGGGCTGGCAAGGAGAAGTATGACCTGCGCTACATCCGCCGCAGCCTGCCGAGCCTGCTCAACAGCGGGCTGCCGGCCGAAGCCCGCGTGATCTTCGTCAACGACGTCAGTCCGAATCCGCTCATCGCGCCGTATCTCGATGACTTGGCTCGGAAGTACCCGAACGTCGAAATCTGGACGAATCCCGAAAGGCTCGGACCCAACAAAGGGCAAGAGTACAACTTTGCGAAGTTGGTCGAACGCTTCCCCGATGCGCCGTACTTCGTCAACTGCGATGACGACATCATCTATCACACCGGCTGGCTGCAACGACTGATCCATACCTACCGCGAAGCGACCGAGACCGGTCTGCGTGGCGTGTTCACGGCGATCAACGTGCCGATTCGGCCGAGTACCGGCTCCGTCCAACTGCCGACGACCGAGGTGCTGCTCAAGGAGCGGCAATTCGCGTTGAATTGGTTCATCCCGCGCGACGTCTATGACCAAGTCGGACCGTTCGTCGACGCCGGGATTGCCTACGACACCGAGTACTGTCGGCGACTGGCCGCGAAGAACTTACCCGTCATCTGCATGAAGCCGAGCTATGTGCAGAACATCGGCTACCACGGAGCCTACCAAGACGGCGAGCTGTACACGGCCAAAGACTACGTCGGACGGCGAGACCTGTATCTCCGCAGCCGTGACGTCTGGTACTTCGCCAAACGCCGCTTCATGACGGTGGCTCGCGCGATCAAACACACGCTGCTGCCGGCGACCGCGTGACGTCGCGAAGCCGCAAGATAGCCGTTTGGTTTGGCGACAAAACTTGGGATTGAAGTGGACGATGGATCGGGCGGGAATTATTGCGTGTTTGTCGGCCCAAAGGGTCGAGACTCGATAGCCCAGGGCACAGCCCTGGGTCGCGAGCCCACACACCAATGCGAGCCCCAACGGGGCGTCACTCCGGCGAAATCTTCGTGGAGTCTCGCCCCGTTGGGGCTTGCCCATTTTCTGTCGTTCCGTATCCCAGGGCTGCGCCCTGGGCTTTCGAGTCTTGCCCCGTTGGGGCAAATGCCTCAGTGCGTTTCACCGACACCGTTTGGCCATTCGGCTCATCACGCGGAGCGATGATGGCTACATAAGAACTCCGCCAGCACTGCTTCGCAGTGGCTTTCGTGGCTGCGGAACCAGTCGTCGTCGGCGTACTTCTTCCACTTGCCGAAGTCCGGTTTGGCGACCAGTGCATTGAGCTTCTCGAAGTCGTAAGTCGCCACTCCGACGGCTGGGAACAGCCGAGCCAACTCCGCTTGAGGATCCTGCACCAAGTGTTCGTAGGCCACCGAGTGGTGCGCGTCGCGCAGCCCAAACAAGTACGACAACTTCCAGACGAAGTAAAACAACTGGTAGGGATGAGCGGCTTCGTTTTCGTCCAAGAACGGGAAGTGATACTTCAAATCGCTGGCCCAGACGCGGAGGTAAAACTTGTCGTGCGGAGCGAACTCGGACATGCGTCCGTCTTTCGGAAAGCACTTCAGGTCCATCAGCGCCGAGCACCATTGATCGCGCGGATGACGATACAGGTGCAGAATCTTGGCATTGGGAAACGTCCGCCGAAACCAGGGCAGCCGCAGATCAATTCGATTGAACTGGAGCACCGGTCGGCCGGGAGCTTTCTCAATCATCAGCTCGACGTAGCGCTTCATGCGAGGATTCCAACTCCCCGCGTCCATGTAGAGCTGGCGGTCGTGCCAGGCCGCATCGAAGTAGTGGCCTAGCTCGGTGAGTCCCTCGTACTCCTGCCAATAGTTTTCGGCGACGTTCTTGTGAGTGGCGTCGATGCGTTCGCCGCGAGCGGCCGGGTCGAACCATCGCCGCTCATTGAATGGTTCGTAGTAGGACGTGTAACCGTCCATGTTGCGGAAGAGATTCCACAAGAACGTCGAGCCGCTGCGAAACCGAGCGGTGATGAAGATCGGATCCGAACGCAGACAGGTCGGCGTGCCCGACGGAGCTTGGCCAAGTTCGGGATAAGGCGGCGGAGCGGCTGTCGCCAGGAGATCTTCCTCCGGCCGCCACTGCAGCAGGCCGCGGAGCATGTCGGCTGAAATCTGTCGGCCGTCCTCGGTCGCGGACATCTGCCGCGCGACTCCGAAGAGTTGATTCCGACAGCGATTTCGGAACTCTCCCAAAGTCTTCCAGCGTTCGTGCCAAGGAGCTTGTTGCATCTCATTCATCAGCTTGGATTGCCAATCGAAACCGGGACGGATCGGAACCGAACTCTTCTGGGTTATGTAGCTCTCCGACGGGCTCAGCAGCCCGAGATTCCGCAGATCCTGGGGGATTTTTCGCAACCTGCAAAATCTCGAACGGAAAACAGCGGGCGATCAGGAGAAGGCGAAATTACGAGCTACCTTGAAATCGGAATTTGGTGGGTTCCGAGTTTTCGATTGAGGCATTTCGACCACATTCGCGTGGCCGAAAAGCAACCCGCCGGTTCCCATTTTTCTACGTTCAACGATCTTGAGGTCTTTTCGGAGTTGAAAGCTGCCAGCCTCTCGGCTTGAGGGAAAACTAGCACCACAGAGGCATCGTTCGGCATCAACTTCAGCGTGACATCACATGACCTGCACGCGGAAGCGATCCCCTTTGTGGTGAGGAACCATCTGCATGAAAACTCTGCTGCTCAGCGAAATCTTCCCACCCAAGACGGGCGGCAGCGGCCGCTGGTTTTGGGAGATCTACAGCCGGATGTCGCGTGACGAAGTCACGATCCTGGCCGGGACGGACGCGCGGCAGGCCGAGTTCGATGCGACGCACCACCTTGATGTCGTGCGTGCTCCGCTGACGAAGTCTCAATGGGGGATCGCGCGGCTGGACAGCGTGCGAGAGTATTGGCGGATCGCTCAGACCGTGCGAAAGCTGGCGAAAGAACGCGGCATCGAGCGGCTGCATTGTGGTCGCTGCCTGCCCGAAGGCTGGGTCGCGTTCCTTTTGAAGTACCTCGCGGGCTTGCCGTATGTCTGCTACGTCCACGGCGAAGACGTCGAGAGCGCCGCCACCAGTCGCGAACTCTCCTGGATGACGCGACGAGTCCTGAACAACGCCGACTTCCTGGTCGCGAACAGTCAGAACACTTCGCGGCTGCTGACCGAAAACTGGAACGTCCCGAAATCGAAAGTCCGCCTGCTTTATCCCGGCGTGGACACGCAGTGGTTCAGTCCTGCCCCGCGAAGTCTCGATGTCCGACAACAACTCGGATGGGGCGAACGCAAAGTGGTGCTGACGGTCGGCCGTCTGCAAAAGCGCAAAGGCCATGACATGCTGATTCGCGCGCTGCCGGCGATTCGGCAAGCCGTTCCCAACGTGCTGTACGCGATCGCCGGCGCGGGTGACGAACTGGCCGCGCTCGAAGCGCTCGTGCAATCCGAAGGAGTCGCCGATCACGTTCAGTTTCTCGGTGAGCCAAACGACACGACCTTGATCCAGTGCTACCAGCAGTGCGACCTGTTCGTGCTGGCCAATCGCCAAGTCGGTCGAGACATCGAAGGCTTCGGCATGGTCCTGCTGGAAGCTCAGTCGTGCGGCCGGCCTGTCCTGGCGGGTGCCTCCGGCGGCACGGCCGAGACCATGCAAATTCCCGACACAGGACTCGTGGTTCCCTGTGACACTCCCGATCAACTCGGTCGCGAGATCACCAGTTTGCTGCTCGACGACGCGCGTCGCGAACGCATGGGGCAGGCCGCTCGGCAATGGGTCACGTCACGCTTCGACTGGCAGGCGCTGAGCGTTCAAGCGGCGGAAGCGTTTGAGATCACGTCAATCAGCCGGAACGCGCTAGCGTCCGGTTCTGATCGGCGAGAACCGGACGCTAGCGCGTTCCGGCTGATCTCAGTCGCGCAAACATCATCCTGCGACCCAATCAACAAGTTACTCGACGTCTCGCTACACAATCCGGCCGCGGACTCGGCGTCCAACGTGCCGGTCACGTTCAGCGTCCCGCTTCCCAAAGGATGCGTGTCCGATGATCGCGCGCTCGTGCTGCACGACGACGAACAGCGTCCAGTTCCAATTCAACAGACCGCGTTGGCTTATTGGTCCGACGGCAGTGTGAAATGGTTGCACGTCGAATGCGTCGCGCCGTCGGTTCGCAGCGGCCGCAGTCGTTGGACGCTGTCGGCTATCAACCCCACAGGCGAGCGGGGCGGCGTCAGCCCCCCGGTCCTCTCCACCGAATGCACCGGGGGGCTGACGCCCAATGGCACTCGCTTTGTGAGCGGCAAGGCGCTAGCCGCCGGTAATTCGGCGGAAAACATCAATCCCAAATCACCGGTGGCTAGCGCCATTCCGCTCAACGTAAGTGCCATTGGGCTGACGCCGCCCCGCTCGCCAAGCGCGCACGAGGCCGAGACTCATTTGAAGTCCGTGCGGTTCCGCTTGCAGACTTCGTCAGGTCAGTGGATCGAGTCATCCGTCGGCAACATCGTCACCGAATCCACTGGCCCGATCCGCTCGACGTTCCGCGTCGAGTCCGAATTCCCGCAGTGCCGCGGACTGCAACTTCAAACGCGACTGCACTTGTATGCCAACTCTGGACTGGTGAAGCACGAAGTCCGCATCCGCAATCCGCATCGAGCCGCTCACAAAGGTGGCCTGTGGGATCTCGGCGATGCCGGCTCGATTCACTTCAAAGCCTTCGTGGTGGACATCGAACCGCCCGATTCGTTTCATGCGCAGCAAGTCCGCTGGTCGAATGAACGCCGTAGTCCGACCCCTTGTGGGTCGGTCGATCCCCTTGCGATGGAATCCTCCAGGCCACAAGGGCCTGGGCTACAGGCGGCAACCAAGGTCGAGATCTATCAAGCCTCCAGCGGCGGCGAGAACTGGCGGAGCGACAATCACCTCAACCGCGAGGGCCGAGTGCCGTGCCAATTCCGTGGCTATCAAGTCCGACATGGAGACAACATCGAGAACGGACTGCGAGCCAGCCCGGTCATCAGCTTGATCGATAGTTCGCAGAGTGTGCAGATCGCCGTCCCCGAATTCTGGCAGCAGTTTCCCAAATCATTGGAAACGGACGGCAGCCGCGTGCGAGTCGGACTGTTTCCACCGCAGTGGGGAGATCTCTTTGAGCTGCAAGGTGGCGAGCAAAAGACGCACACCGTTTGGACGTCGGCCGGTGAATCACTGGGCTGGGTGCATTCTCCGATCCGCGCGACATTGGAACCACAAGCGTATGCCGACGCGGGCGTGTTTCCGTGGTTTGCGACAACCGCTTCGGAACCGCTGCAAAACTTGCTCGATCCCGCCATTCACGGTTCGACCAGCTTCATCGCTCGGCGAGAAGTCATCGACGAATTCGGCTGGCGAAACTTCGGAGACGTGTGGGCCGACCACGAACAGGCATACTTCCCCGAGCAGCGGCCGGTCATCTCGCACTACAACAATCAGTTCGACATGGTTTACGGAGCGATCCAGCAATTCGCTCGCACCGGCGATACCGCTTGGTGCGATCTGTTTGATCCCCTCGCCCGTCACGTTGCCGACATCGACCTGTACCACACGACCGAAGATCGAGCCGCGTACAACGGCGGTCTGTATTGGCACACCGATCATTACCGCGATGCGGGGACCGCGACGCATCGTTGCTACAGCCAACACAACGCCAAGCCGGGATCGTCGTACGGCGGCGGACCAAGCTGCGAGCACAACTACACGACCGGCCTGCTGCACTACTACTATTTGACCGGCAACCTTGAGGCGCGCGAGGCCGTGCAGTCGCTGGCCGATTGGGTCGTGGCGATGGACGACGGAGCGCAGTCGGAATTGGGCATCGTTGACTCCGGCCCCACTGGCCGAGCCACCGCCACCGCGAGCGCCGATTACCACGGTCCCGGTCGCGGTGCGGGCAACTCCATCAACGCGTTGTTGGACGGCTGGCTGCTGACCGGCGAAGTCAAATACCTCACGTCCGCCGAGTCACTGATCCGCCGAGTCATTCACCCTCAGGACGACATTGCCGCGCTCGATCTGCTGAATGTCGAAGCTCGCTGGTCGTACACCGTTTTTCTGTCGGTCCTGGCGAGATACCTGGAACTCAAACGCGAGGCTGGGCAACTCGACGAGATGTTCGCCTACGCCACCGCCAGCCTGCGGCATTTCGGCGAGTGGATGCTCGCCAACGAGCGGCCGTACTTCGACTACCCGGAGAAACTCGAATACCCGACCGAGACCTGGGCCGCGCAAGAGATGCGAAAAGCCAATGTCCTGCGACTCGCCGCCGCGCACGCCGACGAACCGCTGCGATCACAGATGCGGCAACGTGGCGACGAATTGGCCGCACGCGCGTGGGACGACCTGAACCGATTCGACTCGCGGCGAGTCGCGCGAGCCATCTCGATCATGATGATTGAGGGGACGCGCGATGCGTTCTTCCGATCGCATCAGCCAGCACCGCCACCGAACGAGACGCGGCCGATTCACATTCCTCAGCGAGAGACATTCATTCCACAAAAACGTCGCGTTCTCGCCAAAGCCAAAACGATTTCCGGGAGCACTCAGCTTGCCTTCCGATTGGTCAACCCTTTGGCCTGGCCGCGACTCGTCCACAACGTCCGTAAATGGTGTTAGCAGCCTGTTAAGAAAGAGACTGGGAGCGCAGCGTCGTGAAACGATGGCTCAAACGTGTTGTTGAATTGGTCGCGACGGTCGTCGTGCTGCCGGCGGTGGCGTTGTATCGGCTCGGCTCATGCGTAATTGGTTCGGAGCGGGCGTTTCCGGGTTGGTCACAATTGTTCGCACTCTTTCCTGGTCTGACTGGTGTGTTCCTGCGACGAGCGTTCTACCGGCTGGTGCTGCCGCGCTGTGGCACGGACTGCTGTCTGACATTCGGGACTCTCCTTTCGCATCCCACCGCGCGGATCGGCGACCGAGTTTACGTCGGCGCGGGATGCTCACTGGGAGACGTGGAACTCGAAGACGACGTCTTGTTGGCGTCGCATGTTTCGGTGATGAACGGCTCGCAACAACACGGCATCGCACGACTCGACGTGCCAATCCGCGAACAACCCGGCGTGTTCGCCCCTGTCCGCATCGGCCGCGACTCTTGGATTGGTGAGCGAGCCATCATCGCCGCCGACGTCGGCCAGCACTGCGTCATCGGAGCCGGCTCGGTCGTGACAAAACCGATCCCGGACTACGCGATCGCGGTTGGCGTCCCGGCGAAGGTGATTCGGTTTCGGAATGCACCGACATTTCATCCCGAAGGGATGCCAGCGGAGTTATCCGGTGGTGCGATTTCGGATTCTGGCATCCCTTCAGGATGCGACTCTGCTTCAGACATGTTCCGGGGGTCTGCGCTGCGCTCCGACCCCCGGCTAATGGCTGCGATCCCTTCGGGATCAACCCTCAACCCTCAACCCTCGACCCTCAATCTCTGACATGTGCGGAATCGCTGGATATCTTCACTCTGATCGACAGCAACCGTCTCATCCGCAGCTTTTGCGGCAGATGTCGGACGCGATCGCGCATCGTGGACCGGACGGTTGTGGTGCTTGGTTTGGCGACGGCGTTGGGTTGGCGCATCGCCGGCTGTCGATCATCGACCTCGAAGGGGGCCGACAGCCGCTCGGCAACGAGGACGACAGCATTCAGGTTGTCTTCAACGGCGAGATCTACAACTACCGCGAACTCCGCCACGATCTCGAACAGCGCGGTCACCTCTTCCGCACGCACAGCGACACCGAGGTGCTCGTGCATCTTTACGAAGAGCATGGCGGCGAGATGGTCACTCGGCTGCGCGGCATGTTCGCGTTCGCCATTTGGGACAGCCGCCGCCGCCGGATGCTGCTGGCTCGCGACCGAATCGGCATCAAGCCGCTGTACTTCTTCCACAATCACGAGTGGCTGGTCTTCGGCTCCGAACTGAAAGCGGTGCTGGCTCATCCGTCCGTGCCGCGCGACGTCTCCGCTCCAGCAATCGACGATTACTTCACCTACGGCATGATCCCCGGTGCGAGCACGATCTTTCGCGGTGTCGAGAAGCTGCTTCCCGGTCACATCGTCAGCGTGGATGCCGACCGCTGGTCGTTCTCAACTAAGCGCTACTGGCAACTGGAATTCGCACCCGACGAGAGCCTGTCGCTGTCCGACTGGCGCGAGGCGGTCTCATCGAAACTGCGCGAGACCGTGCAAGCGCACCTGATCGCTGACGTCCCGGTCGGCGCATTCCTCAGCGGCGGCCTCGATTCGAGCATGATCGTGGCCGACGCGTCTCGCGTCGGTCAGCCGATGCACACGTTTTCGATGGGCTTCCACGAAGCGGCGTTCAACGAACTCCCGCACGCCCGCGCTGTCGCCGAACACTTCGGCACTCAGCATCACGAAGAACTGGTCACACCCGACGCGGCTTCGCTACTGACTCAACTCACCGAGTTCTACGACGAACCGTTTGCTGACTCGTCTGCGATCCCAACGTTCCTCGTTTCGCAACTGGCAGCCCGGCATGTGAAAGTCGTGCTCTCCGGAGACGGCGGCGACGAGGCGTTGGGTGGCTACGCTCGCTACCAACACGATCTCAAAGAAGCCTCGCTGCGGACGTTGGTGCCACGCTGTTTGCGACGCAGTCTGCTGTCCGCGCTCGCAAAGCTCTGGCCGCGCACCGATTGGCTTCCTCGGCCGCTGCGCTTGAAGTCGGCGCTGACGAATTTGTCGCTGGATGCCGACGCGGCGTATGCCAACACGCTCACGATCTGCCGGCAGCCGATGCGGTCGCGATTGCTGTCGATGGACGTGCTGAATGAGCTGCGTGGCCATGACTCGCAGCGGATTGCTCGCGAGGGGTTTCGTAGCGACGACCCGCTCTCCGGCATGATCGCAGCCGACATGGCGACGCTGTTGCCGGACGACTACCTCGTGAAGGTGGATCGAGCCAGCATGGCGAACGGCTTGGAAGTCCGCCCGCCTTTGCTCGATCACGAGTTCCTCGAACTCTGTGCTCGGCTGCCGTCGCGATTCAAAATCCGCGACGGCGAAACCAAATGGCTGCTGCGTGAACTCAGCCGCGAGGTCTTGCCGGACTCGATCCGCAACCGCCCGAAGCAAGGCTTCGAGGTGCCGCTCGACACCTGGTTCCGCGGCCCGTTGCGTTCGATGTTCGCCGACCTCGTGTTGTCATCGAACTCGGCCGTGACGAATTTGATCAACCCACGCGAAGCGCGCCGAGTGTTCGACGCTCATCAACGCGGCACCGCCCTAAACGGCACAACCCTGTGGACGCTGCTGTCGCTGGCGGCCTGGGCCGAGCGATATTTGGGAGTCTTCGAGTCGGGTTACAAATCGACTTACGCCGAAGGCGTTCTACAACAAAGCCCAGGGTCGCCGAGCAACGCGAGGCGCACCCTGGGACAGCCGCCGACACCCGATCTGAACCCTGAAAGGGTTCCACTGGAGGTGTCGTGATGCCGCAATCGCTCGTCCAAATCTACGTCCACATTGTGTTCTCAACGAAACACAGGCGTCCGTTCTTGACGGACGTGGCTTTTCGGGCGCGCACCCATGCCTACTTGGCCGGTACATGCAACAAACTCGAATCACCCGCCATCAAGGTTGGAGGTGTTGAAGACCATGTCCACATTCTTTGCCGGCTTTCTAAGACAAGTGACGTCGCCACCTTGATTCGGGAAATCAAACGCGAATCCTCCAAGTGGGTCAAAGACGAATGTCCGTCGTTGGCCGAGTTTCATTGGCAGGCGGGATACGGCGCATTCTCTATCAGCCCATCGCATGTTGATGGCTTGGTTGCGTACATCGCGAATCAGGAGTCGCATCACAAGCAAGAGTCGTTTCAGGATGAGTTCCGCCGCCTGTGCCAGAAATACGGAGTCCCGATTGATGAGCACTATGTGTGGGATTAAGTGGCTTTGTGGTTTGCGCCGTAGGCGTTCCACAACAAAGCCCAGGGTCGCGGCGCTTCGCCGCGCACCCTGGGAAACAATGACACGCGATGGTTTTACCCTGAAAGGGTTACACAGGATGACGAACATTTTTTGTGAAACCCTTTCAGGGTAATGAAGGCGTCATGGCCTCTGACCCAGGGTGCGCGGCGAAGCGCCGCGACCCTGGGCTTTGTTGTCTGACCCCTTCGGGGTGAACCGCAAGTCCTCGTTCTTCTGAGTTCTTTTTGATGAGCTTCCAAATCAACAACCTGAACCTTCCCACGATTTGCCAAGTCGTTCACAGCTTGCACATCGGCGGCGCGGAACTGCTCGTCACCGAGTTGTCGCGAGCGTTGCGGGATCGATTTCGATTTGTCTTCGCCTGTCTCGACGGCGATGGACCGCTGGCCGATCAACTGCGAGGCGAAGGGCACATCGTCGAGGTGTTGAATCGGCGAGCCGGTGTCGATTGGCACTGCGGCCGGCGATTGGTTCGCTTCTTCCGCGAGCACAACGTCGCGGCGGTTCACGCGCACCAATACACGCCGTTTTTCTATTCGTTGCTGGCTCGCGGATTCGGACGACAACCGCCGATCGTTTTCACGGAGCACGGCCGGCAACATCCCGATCATCCACGCTTGAAGCGAATCGTCTGCAACCGCCTGCTGCTGAGATCTCACGACCGAGTCATCGCTGTCGGCGAAGCGGTTCGCAGCGCGCTGATTGCAAACGAAGGGATCCCCGCGTCGCGCATCGAAGTCCTGTTCAACGGCGTCCGTCTGGAGCCGTATCGAGCGGCCGCCAACGATCCAGCGTTGCGAGTGGCCGTCCGTCGTGAAGTCGGTTTGTCCGAGTCGGACTTCGTGGTGATTCAGGTTGCACGGCTCAACGAGCTGAAGGACCACGCAACCGCCGCGCGAGCGATCGCGCGGACGACTCGACAAGCCGCGAACATTCGCTGGCTGGTCGTCGGCGACGGCGAACAACGAGCCGCACTCGAAGCGGCGGTGCGAGACAACGGCATCAGCAACGTCACGCGACTGCTGGGAACTCGGCGCGACGTACCGCGTCTGCTTGCGGCCGCCGATGTTTGCCTGCTGTCGAGCATCAGCGAAGGCATCCCGCTGACGCTGATCGAGGCGATGGCCGCGCGGCTGCCAGTTGTTTCCACCGACGTCGGCGGCGTCGCCGAAGTCGTCGTCCCAGAAATCACCGGACGACTCGCACCGGCTGGAGATGACGCTCGGTTGGCGGAGCATCTCATTCAATTCGACGCCGACCGTGCGTTCGCCGCGCGACTGGGCCGCAACGGAGCGGCTCGCGCGGAGGACTTGTTTTCGTTCGAACGGATGGCGGACGGCTATGCGGCTCTGTTCGATGAGATCGTCACTCAGCATCAAGATTCTCATCAACTCGCGGTTGCGACCAGTCGGCTTCAGCCGACTCCCCCTTTGGCACCAGCTTTAGCTGGTGGGAAGCGGACATAAAGAATGTTGTGGAGCCGGCTTCAGCCGGCTTGTGAGTTGTGGTTTTAACCGTTGGGAAAGAAGTACAAGGTCTAAAGACAACTCACTAAGCCGGCTAAAGCCGGCTCAATTCAATTTTGAAAGCCATAACCACCGGCTGAAGCCGGTGGCAAACGGGGAGTCGGCTGAAGCCGACTGATATAAGCCAGGAAAACGTTGATGCTGACCTTGGAAACGATGACTTCGTCAGAACCCGGTGACTCACTGCTGGTCACCAAACCGGCATTTCCCAGCACATCGCGTCGCACGCGCGTGCTGGCGATCACCAGCGAGTTGCCCTGGCCGCTCAACACCGGCGGGCACATCCGGACGTTCCATCTGCTGCGGTCACTCGCCGAGCAATTTGATGTGCGGCTACTGACGGTCGTCGAAGCCGACGGCGTCGAGCATCTTGAACAACTGCGGAGCGTCGGGATCGACGTGCGAGCGGCCATCGTGGGGCCACGCCGCCCCTGGACTGAGGCAACTCGTGTCGCGGCAGCGGCGATACGACGCGAACCCTATGTCATGTACTGTCGGCATGATCGTGGCGAGTTACGCCGACTGGTCCGGGACGAACTGGCTCGCGAGACCCCCGACGTCGTGTACTTCGATCATCTCGATCCGTTCGTATTTCGGCCGTTGATTCCCGCCGGTGTGCGGTTGATCGCCGACCTGCACAATGTTTACTCGCGACTGACCGAGCGAGTGGCTGACGAGCATCGTGGCCCCAAAGGAATCTATCTTCGACGCGAGGCAACGCTGTTGGCCGCGATCGAACAACGAGTGGCTTGCGCGGCAGACGTCGTGATGACCGTGTCGAGCGAAGAACAAGAGACGTTTCGCGGACTCGGCGGTCGCGACGTGCGGCTGGTGCCGAACGGCGTCGATTGTCGCGCGTACGCGCATCTGCCAGTAGGCCGCGCAATGTTGCCTCCACCCCACCGGGCTTGCCCCGGTGGCTCGCGGGCTTTTGCACTACGTTCGTGCGGCGATTCGAAGGATTTGAGTAGTGCAGAAGCCCGTGAACCACTGGGGCAAGCCCAGTGGGGTTTAGACAGCACGGCACCCACGCTGCTGTATCTCGGCGCGATGTCGTGGCAGCCGAACGCGAAGGCGGCCGAGTTCCTGGCTCGCGAGGTCTTGCCGTCCGTACGACAACGATTTCCGAACGCACGATTGCAGTTGGTCGGACGCAATCCCGGATCCGAAGTGCTCGCGCTGGGAAATCTGCCCGGTGTCGAGGTCGCGGCGAATGTGCCGGATGTTGGCGTGTATCTCGCGCAGGCAACGCTACTGGCGGTGCCGCTCGATTCGGGAGGCGGAACACGACTGAAGATTCTTGAAGCATTCGCAGCCGGCCTGCCGGTCGTCAGCACTCCGATCGGCTGCGAAGGGATCGACGCGACGGACGGCAAACATCTTTGGATCGCACCGCGCGACTCGTTCGCCGATGCGATCTGCGACGCACTGAGTCAACCGGAGGCGAGCCGCTGCCT
Source organism: Planctomyces sp. (assembly GCA_005798445.1). Taxonomy (GTDB): domain Bacteria; phylum Planctomycetota; class Planctomycetia; order Planctomycetales; family Planctomycetaceae; genus SXKJ01. The sequence goes on along the minus strand of SYJG01000335.1, from coordinate 180 downwards.
GGCGGAGAACGCTCGGCAGTTAGCCTGGGATCGCTACGACTGGTCCGCCATCGGCCGCGAAGCCTGCGAGGCAGTGAGTCGATTGGGCTCGCTCACCGAAATTCCATGAGCTTCAGGCGAGCCGGGCGGCGTCAGCCCCCGGACGTCTGGCGTTTCGCAGTATCGTCCGGGGGCTGACGC
>SYJG01000334.1 GCA_005798445.1 Planctomyces sp. | reverse complement strand
TATGAAATCGTTCGCCACCGGTGACGATCTCGCGCACGGTCATATCGTTGCGGGTCAGCGTCCCCGTCTTGTCCGAACAGATCACCGTCACCGATCCGAGCGTCTCGACGCTCGGCAGTTTGCGGACCAGGGCGTTCCGTTTAACCATGCGTTGCAGGCCCAGCGCGAGCGTCAACGTCACCACGGCCGGCAGTCCTTCCGGAACCGCCGCCACCGCGAGACTGACGGAGATCAACAGCGTCTCCAGCAACTTGCCCCCGCGCGCCAGTTGCAGCGCGAAGATGACGACCACGATGACCAGACAGACGCCAACCAGCACTTTGCCCAGTTCAGCGAGCCGTCGTTGCAGCGGCGTCGGTTCCGGCTCGGAGCGTTGCAGCAAACCGGCGATGTGCCCCAATTCGGTGTTCATGCCGGTGGCCACGATGACCGCGCTGGCTTTGCCGGCGGCCGTCACAGTTCCCATGTAAACCATGTTGCGACGATCCCCCAGCGGAGCGTTCTCGGTCAACACGTAGTCGGCCTCCTTGTCCACGGGGACCGATTCGCCGGTCAACGAGGCTTCCTGAACTCGGACACCGAATCCGGTCAGTAACCGCGCGTCGGCCGGGATGTTGTCGCCTGCTTCCAGTTCAATGCGGTCGCCCAGCACCAATTCGCGAGCGGGCACCGATTGCAGCACGCCATCGCGAATCACCTTGGCCATCGGCGACGAGAGCTTCTGCAATGCCACCAGTGCTCGCCCGGCTTTCTCTTCCTGAAGAAAACCGATGATGCCGTTCACGAGCACGATGGCAAGAATCGCCGCCGTATCCGCCCATTCGCCCATCACCCCGGAAATGATCGCGGCGACAATCAGAATCCAGATCACCAACTCTTTGAACTGACCCAGCAGCTTCTTCCAACAGGGCACGGGCGGCGCTTCGACCAGTCTATTTTCGCCGGATTGCTCGCGCCGCCGAGAGGCTTCGGCGGTACTCAGCCCGCGAGTCAGATCGGTCGCCAGTTCTCGTGCCACGACTTCGCGAGGCAGGGCATACCAAATTCTTGAATCGGACATTTGGGCACCTCACGTCGAAATCGTTGGCATCCACATTGCGCCGATGACTCCGATTGCGAAACCCGCGACCAGCGTACAGCCAATCGTGGGTTTCATGATGTGTCCCCTCCGCGATTCGAGCACCGCGTTACTTGTCCGCCTTCTTGGCGTCTGGCTTCTTGTCGGCGGCAACTTTTTTGTCGGTGGCTTTTTTCGGGATCGGCAGCTTGTCGATCTTGAGCATCTTCAACAGCTTTTGCGTTTCGATCTGTGCGGCGTCCAATTCGTTCCACATGTCGGCGCAGCAGTCGCAGACCATGACGTGATCGACGTGCTCCTTCGCGCATTGCTCGGCTGCCATGCCGCAGACTTCGCTGGCGCGGGCGTGATGCTTCTCGATCAACACAATCTGCTTGACGACGTCTGGTTTCTTGGCATGGTCGGCCTTCAGCTTGGCCAGCGCCTTCTCGGCTTCCGTGAGATCCTTCTGGATTCCGGCCACGAGATCCTTAGCTTCCTGCTTCGGCAGCGGCTCCTTCGATTGGCTGTAATAGAAGAGCATTTGCGAGCGGTCTTGCGCGTGCCGTTGATAGGTCCGCACGAGGCCACCATTCCAAGCGTCACCGCGAATCTTCGCCCCGGCGTCGTTCTGAGCGAACGCGGCTTGAGACATCAGCGCGAGACACAGAGCAAACAAGCTCGAAACGGACAGGATTTTCAGAGTCTTCATGGCGACACCTTTCTGAGAGAAGCAACGGGGGACGAACGGCTCTCCCGGTGAGCATTCCGGGGAGCGACGGTGTGCTATCTTGCACTCGCTGTGCCAAATGCCGAGCGAGGATTCATTGCCATGCGTGCGATGTTGCTCGACCAACCGAAGTCGCCGTTGCGCTGGGCTGAATGCCCGCAGCCGGAGCCAGGGCAAGATCAAGTGTTGTTGCATGTGAAGGCTTGCGGAGTTTTCCGCACCGACTTGCATGTCTGCGACGGCGAGCTGACTCAGCCCAAGTTGCCGCTGATTCTCGGCCACGAAGTTGTGGGGGTCGTCGAAGCACTTGGTGAGCGCGTCGAACGCTTTCAAATCGGCGACCGAGCCGGTGTGCCGTGGCTGTGTGGGACGTGCGGAGAGTGTCGCTTCTGCCTGCGAGGGCAAGAGAATCTCTGCGAGGAGGCGCGGTTCACGGGCTATCAACTCGACGGCGGCTACGCCGAGTTCACGGTCGCCGATCAGCGGTTTTGTTTTTCGATCCCAGAAATGTACTCGGACGCCGAAGCCGCTTCGCTGCTGTGTGCGGGGTTGATTGGAAACCGCTCACTGGTGATGTGCGGGGACGCGCGCCGGATGGGTATTTACGGGTTTGGAGCCGCCACGCACATCGTTGCTCAAGTTGCTCGGTTTCAGGGGCGAGAAGTTTTCGCATTCACTCGGCCGGGCGATGTTGCCGCTCAACAGTTTGCTCGTGACCTGGGTGCGACGTGGGCGGGGTCTTCCGATGAGCGTCCGCCAGAATTGCTCGACGCGGCGATTCTGTTCGCGCCGGTCGGTGCCCTCGTGCCGTGAGAGCTGCACCGACTTGGAACGGCGTTCGCAACGGTGGACCATCGCACAAAGGAGGCCCTGCCATGAACGTCCAACGCATTCTGTTTCCGACTGACTTCAGCGAACTGGGCAAAGCCGCCGAGAAGTCCGCCTGCGACTTGGCCGACCAATTCGGGGCTGAGCTACATGTGCTGCACGTCCTCAGCGATTTCTTTCTGATCATGCCACAGACGGCCGCTGCCATGCTGGTCCCTCCCAAAGTCTTGAAAGATGTGATCAACAACGCCGAAGAAGAAATCCAAAAGACTCCACCAAGTGCGTGGGCGTCTGGCAAGAACGTCGTGCGTGTGGTGCGCATCGGTTCGACGTTCGACACCATTGTGCAATACGCGAAGGACAATGCGATCGACCTCATTGTGATCGGGACTCACGGCCGCACCGGGCTGCCGCATGTGCTGCTGGGGAGTGTCGCAGAACGAGTCGTGCAACACGCTCCGTGCGCGGTGTTGACGCTGCGTCCTGACCGCGCACTCGTCAATACCACGCGGAGCGTCCCGCAACAGCCTGCCCTAAAGACGGCCTAACGAATAACGACATTTTCGATTCGTCACATTTCAAAATTGGAGAAGATCATGAGTTGGCTCCCCAAGAAAACCGTAGTCGTACCCGTGGACTTTTCGACGGCTTCCGCAGACGCCCTCAAGACCGCGCTGACTTTGGTGGCGAATCCGCAGGACGTGCATGTGATCTACGTCACGGCACCACCGATCGCGTTCAACTACGCCGAGGGCTGGGCTTTGGACGACCCGGCCACTCGGATGAAAGCCGCACAAGAGCACTTGGCCAAATTCCTCGACGGCAAGAACGCCACCGGCGTGAAGACGCTCATTCGAGAGGGTGATCCTGGATTGATCATCGCGGATTATGCGGACGAAGTTCATGCGGACCTGATCGTCATGCCCTCGCATGGCTATCACGGCGTCAAGCGGCTGCTACTGGGATCGGTGGCCGAGCGCGTGCTGCGGCACGCGAACTGTCCAATCCTCGTGTTGCGACGACCGGAATGAGCCGGAACGCGCTAGCCGGGATGATTCGTGGGTCGTGGGAAAGTCGTCGCAGTGTGTTACGAAATTAGCACGACGCGCAAGCGAGTGATCTCGGTGCGTACCACTCGCTTGCGCGTCGTGCTAATTGCCGCCCATGAATCATGTGGGCTAGTTCCCGAATGTTCGCAACATCCGATGGATCGCCTGGTCAATGCTCGAGCCCCGGTCTCCTCCCGATGGGGTTCGTTGGAGTTCCGCCTTTAGGCGGTGGCACAACCGGCTAAAGCCAGCTCGAAAGAAATGTGTCTCGTCTCAAAATTTCACAAAGTGGTCTCTCAGTCTCAAAAAATCAAAAAAAGGAACGGATCATCATGCGTAAGCTCTTCAACGACGAAGTCGGTTTCGTGGTTTCAGCCGAGCTCGTGCTCGTCCTGACGATCGCTGTGCTGGGAATGGTTGCGGGACTGGCGTCAGTTCAACACTCCATCAACGCGGAACTGGTCGATTTGTTCCACGCCTTCGGTGTGGTCGATCAGACCTACAGCGTCAATGGCCTCCGCAAGGACACGGCTGGTGCCACCAAGCCGCACGCTCAAGTGGCGGGCTTCGGTTTCAACGACGGCGTGGACGATTGCGATTGCAAAGCGTTGATTTACGACGACGTCTGTGGCAAGACCCAAACGGGTGCGGCCAACGACGGCAACTAGTGTGACCTGACTTCCTGAGCGTGAATTCGCTCAGGGATGTCTTTGCCAAGAGCCGCCACAGCCTCGCTGTGGCGGCCTGCTTGGTGCGCTGAAGGTTGTTGGAGTTCCGCCTTTAGGCGGTGGCCCAACCGGCTAACCGGGATTATTCACGGCGGATCAAACAGCAGGTGAAGGCCGTCGGCAAGAGAATGGCACGAGTCACTCATGCCGGTTGTTTGTGATGGAGTTGAATCCGAGAGAAACCTCCCCCTTTCCCCCAAGGGTTTGGTG
>SYJG01000333.1 GCA_005798445.1 Planctomyces sp. | reverse complement strand
GGCTCGACAAGGACACCAGCGGTGTCATCGTCATCGCCAAGAACAACCAGGTGCATTGCCGGCTGAGCGAACAATTCGAGCAACGCACAACCGTCAAAGAATACCGAGCCATCGTCTGGGGTGAGGTCGCTCAGGAGAGCGGCATCATCGACACGCACGTCCGCATCAACCCGAAAGTCCGCGAGAAAATGCAGGTCTGCGAGGCAGAAGGCAACGCTCGGCAGGCGGTCACGCATTTTGAAGTCGCCGAACGCTTTCGCGGATTCACGTTCATGCACCTCAAGCCGAAGACCGGCCGTACGCACCAACTTCGCTTGCACATGTCGCATCTCGGCCACTCGATCGTCGCCGACGAACTGTACGGCGGAGGCAAGTGCCTGCGTGCCGCCGACGTGGATGGCAGCGTCGTTCAAGCCGAACGCGAGACGCTGCTTTCTCGCAAAGCTGAGTCCGCCGCCAAGAAGTCCGGCTTCGACTCGGTGGTGGACACGTTCGACGACGTCCTCATCCGCCGCCAAGCTCTGCACGCCTTTCGGTTGAGCTTTAAGCACCCTGAGAGTGGAATACCGATGACGTTCGAGGCTCCGTTGGCGGCAGACTTCCAAGCGACGTTGGAGACACTGCGTCGACACCCGGCAAACTGATCTGTTGAAAGAATTGGTGATTGGCAATTGGCTATTGGCTATTGGTGATTTGAGAGGCTTTGACCACCAAGATTCTTGACTTCCAAATAGCCAATCACCAACGATCAATCTCCCCTTGCATTCACTCTCAAGGACCAACACCCATGAAACTCGCCAAGGTTCGTCTCGCTGACGGTTCCGTCCGCGTGGCCAGTGTCGAAGACCAATCCGTGCGGCTGCTGGATTTGTCGCGGTCGGCGACGATTCATTGCCTGGCCGACATCCTCAACGAGGCGGACCCTCCCGCGCTCGCTCGACTGCTGATCGACGAAACGAGCGACCCGCTGCCGGCCGGTGCGGTGCGGTTTCTCGCACCGATCGACTCGCAAGAAATCTGGGCCGCCGGAGTCACCTACAAACGCAGCCAGATCGCTCGGATGGAAGAATCCGAATCGGGAGCCTCGCACTACGACAAGGTTTACACGGCTCCTCGGCCGGAGATTTTCTACAAAGGGAATGCTCGCCGCACCTCCGGTCCCGGCGAGCCGGTGCGTGTTCGAGCCGACAGTCGTTGGACTGTTCCGGAGCCGGAATTCACGCTCGTTGTCTCACCGAAGGGGAAGCTGGTCGGCTACACGATCGGCAACGACATGTCGGCTCGCGACATCGAGGGGGAAAACCCGCTCTACCTGCCACAAGCGAAGGTCTACAACCAGTGCTGTGCTCTTGGTCCGTGCGTTTTGCTGGCCGATCAGCCATTGGATCGCGATTCCACGAAGGTCATCCTGACGATTCACCGCGCTGGCCGCGAAGCATTCAAAGGCGAAACGCATATCGGCATGATCGTCCGAGGTTGGGATGAATTGATCGGCTGGCTGACTCGTGAAAACGACATCCCCGACGGGGCATTCCTGCTGACCGGCACCGGCGTCGTGCCGCCCGATGAATTCAGGCTCGAAGACGGAGACAGCGTGTCGATCGAGATCACGGGGATTGGCACGCTGACGAATCCGGTCGTCAAAGCGAAAGCGTAACGTGGTGGATGCGTCTCGCATCCGACCGACGCGAGACGCGTCGGCCACAAACAACATCAGCCCGGCCGCATCCGAGCAGCCGGGCTGACGCTTGTTCCAAACTCTTCCAACCTGTCTTTGTCGCTAACAATCCGCCGAGCTCTCCCCACCGTGAAGAGCCTGCGATCCTCGGCTGTCCGCCGTGAACGTGTCACGAGCTGACAGTCGCAACAACCTGAGTTGCCATCCGTGTTGGCATAACCCGGCAGTTGTTTGCGAACGACTCCCATTCGATTGCGGCATCCGATCCGGCAACACGATTGGAGGTCAGAAGCGGGGCGGTAGGGTATCGGTCACGAGTGGAATTGCAACGAACATTTCGTGTCGATTTTTCGACCGCGATTTTGAACTTGCAAATCAAAGTGTGCGCGCTTATCGCGTCACTTTGTGAGCGTCCCTTTCGAGGACGGCACACCCGCTTGGCGCGGATCAATCACGATCGCTTGTCGCAACGCGCGAGCGGTCCCCTTGAAGCACGCTTCGCTGATGTGATGACTGTTCTGCCCGTGATGCAACACGAGGTGCAGATTCATCAGCGCGTTCGCCGCGACCGCTTCCCAGAAGACCGGGACCAGTTGGCAATCGAACTCGCCAATCTTCTCCGTCGGAAAATCGACACGAAACACGAACGCCATGCGACCGCTCAAATCGACGGCCGATGTGACCAGCGTTTCTTCCATCGGCAACGCGATGCTGCCGTAGCGCACGATCCCCTTCTTGTCGCCGAGCGCTTCGGCCAACGCTTTGCCGAGACAGATGCCGGTGTCCTCGACCGTGTGATGATGATCGACGTGCAGGTCGCCCGTCGCTTTAACGGTCAGGTCGATCAGCGAGTGCTTCGCCAGCAGCGTCAGCATGTGATCGAAGAAGCCGACTCCGGTGTCGATCTGCGCCTGGCCGGAGCCGTCGAGATCGAGCGACAAGTCGATGGTGGTTTCGGCGGTTTGCCGGTGAATTTTGGCGGTGCGTGGCATGAAGAAGAGTGAGGGTTAGAGGCTGGGAGCTTGGGTCACGCGGCACCGTCTTTGTCGGCGGGTTTCGCGGGTTCAGAGCGGGCTTTCGAGGGAGCGGCGGGACTCGTCGGCTTCGTCGAATTGCCCGGTGAAACTTGCGGTTTTCCGGCCTGTGATTGATCGACGACGACGAACAAAACTTGCATGGGGCGCTGATCGATCGGAGCCTGATCGGCTTTCTTTTCGACTGCCGTCTGTGAACGGGTCGCGTTTCGGGCCAATCCTCGATTACGAGTCAGTTGGCTCGACTGGTTCTGCACCAAGGCATCGCGAGAAACCTCAAAGGCGAACTGCTTGGCCGGTTGATCCTTCGAGTCCCCTGATTCTTTGGCTCGCGACTGGTCGGCCTTGGCTGCGACCTTCGGAGCCGCTCCACCTTTCGCAAGTTTCTTGTCGGCGGTGGTTGGCTCCGAAGCGACGAATCGGCGAGTGATCGACTGCGATTCGAGTCCGCTGCCAACCTCGTTCAACTGAGCCAGCTCGATGGGCTGATCGACCCTCAAACTTTGCAGGGAGTTCTCGTCGCGGAGTTGTTTCAACGTTGCGGTGAGTTGCTCGGCATCCGTTTCAATAAAGACCGCGTGCAGTTGGTCGGCGGGGGCATTCGGCTTCTTGGCTTGGTCCGCTTTCTTGTCGGCGACCGCACCAGCGGCCACTTTGTTGCCGAGCAACAACTGCAATCCCGCCTGACCCTCTTGACGATCGACGATGGTCAGCCAGACAACGGCGACTTCGGTTCCTTCGGTTCGCATCGCGCGGACAATGTCACCAATTCCGGCACCACGCAACGCGTCATGATCGAAGAACAGAACATCCGACTCACGCGAGGCGTTTCCAGATGGCGAATCCGCGCTGCTGAGCGGCGCGGTGGCAGCGATCGAATTGGTGCCCGCCGCGCCGCCGACTGCGCCGCTGTTTCGCAATTCGGCCGTCGATCCGTCGGCCATCGGCAAGGGGGTGGCTCCACCACCGAAGGCGGCATCGCTGGTTGACTCCGCAACAGCGAACGGCCTCGAATAGGCGAGATCCTCATTCCGAACTTGGGCAATCTTCGGGTTGCTTCGGTCGTCCATCGCTCGGACCAGCAGTAGCAAGCCGGCGGCAGAGGTCAGCACGGCGACCGCTCCCACCCAGCGACGAGACGAACCGGTGCTGCTCGCAGGCACTCGCGTCCGCGAACTGGCGTATTCGTCTCGCTGGGAGGGGATCAGCATTTCGCGTTCGACCGCCTGCAACACCTGTTGCGGAAACTCCGATGGCAGACCCTCGCGCGGCAGTGTTTTCAGGAGGGCGGAAACTTGTCGGATCTCCGACAGCTCGCGGCGAGCTTCAGCCGACGTCGCCAACCGTTGCTCGACGACCGCACGCTCGGCGGAATTCAGTTCGCCGTCGTGGAAGGGAGACAGAAGGTCGTCGGCAGGGAAGGACATGTCAGTGGGTCGCGGTCGGTTTTGGGCAGGAAGTCGGAGCGTTCCGACGGGTCGCTCAGACAGAGCGTTGCCTCGAAAAGTTCCCACAGGCACGAGCGTTGCGAAAAAACGCCGCCATTTCAATCCCGAAGTCCCGAAACACCAGACGTAATCACACAACAAGCTGCAATTTCAGCCTGTTCGCTACAAGCTCCCATAGGAAAGGCTCACGCCCCGTCGAATCGCTTTACGCCAGTCGTCCGGCTTTGACGACTCCGGCTTGCATCACCGCGAGGAACTTCGAGCGGTCGCGTAGCAGCGCGATGTTTTTCACGACATCTCCGTCAACTATTAGCAGATCGGCGAGTTTGCCGACTTCGACGGTGCCGAATTCGTCGCCTCGTCCCATGATCTCCGCTCCGGTTTTCGTCGCGCACTTGATGACCGTCAGCGGGTCGAGGCCGACGAAGTTCACGAAGAACTCCAACTCTTTGGCGTAGTCGCCGTGCGGGTTCCAGGCGAAACCGTAGTCGCCTCCCATGCCCAGACGACCGCCCGCTTTTAGAATGCGGCGAGCTGATTCGGCTCCGCCGTCGAGCGTTTCTTGATGGCCGTCGATCACCTTTTGAGGCAGTCCGAATTCCGGCCCCCGTTCGATACTGGCGAGTTCAAAGTACAACGCCGGGACACACGGAACATCTCGTTGCAGCAGCAGGTCCATCGCTTCGTCGTCCATGAACGTGCCGTGCTCGATGGCGTCGTAGCCGGCTCGCAAAGCGTTCTTGATGCCCTCGGTCGCTCGGCAGTGACCGGTCACTTTCTTGCCGTGATTGTGAGCGGTCGTGACGACGGCATGCATTTCCTCGAACGTCATGCAGAGCGTGTGATGGTCGTTGGTGTCCGGCGCGGCGGCGTCGCCGGTCGGATAGGTCTTGATCCACTCGACGCCGTCCTTCACGAGTTTGCGCACGGCGGATCGCGCTTCGTCCGGTCCATTGACCAGCAGGATCAAACCTTCCATGCCGATCTTGCGGTAGTCGGGGTTCCAGTCCATCAGCCCGGCGACGCCGCAGATTTCACGGCCGCTGGCGGCGAGTCGCGGGCCGGGGCAAAGATCGTTTTCAATCGCCTTCTTCAGCCAGACGTCGATGTTGAACAAACTGCCGCCGCTGCGAGCGGCCGTGTAGCCGCACTCCAACGCGAGCTTCGCGTTCGCCGCAGCCAGCAGCGTGACGTACTCGACCGGGTACTTGATGTCGAGGTCTTCCAGCGCCGCGACGTTGAAGTACGTCGGGTGAAAGTGTGCCTCAACCAGCCCCGGCATGATCGTTCCACCTTGAGAGTCGATGACCGTCGCCTCGCGTGAGAGCAACGGAGCGTTCTCCTCTCGCCCGACGAATGTGATCTTCCCGTCCTCAATGACGACGGCACCGTTGGCGAGCGGCGCGGCTCCAGTGCCGTCCACGATTTGGCCGTTGCGGATCAATGTTGTTCCGGTCGCGGTTTTCATTCGAGGCATCCCGTCAAAAACGGTATCACGGCGGTCGGCTTTCGGCCAAGCATCACTCCGGCAAGCGGCCTCGTTCGATCTTCGGGAACTCGCCCGTACAGGCTTTCATGAAATCGACGAGAGCGGTCTTGTCCTCCGGCGTGAGGTCGATCTTCTTGATCTTGGTGCTGAGCCATTGATTCGCCGTGCCTCCCTTGGCGTAATGCTCGACGACCTCTTCGAGCGTCTTTTGACTGCCGTCGTGCATGTACGGCGCGGAGAGGGCGACGTTGCGGATCGTCGGGGTCTTGAAGGCTCCTTTGTCCTTCTCGTCTTTCGAGATTTCAAAGCGGCCGAGGTCCGGCTTCTCGGCCGCCATGCCGACGCCAAGGTTGTGGTACTTCTCGTCGGCGAGGTTGGCTCCGACATGACAGGCGGTGCAGCCGACCTTCTCGCTGAAGAAGAGGTCGCGGCCCCGGACGGCACTCTCGGACATCGGATGCGCGTCGGAGGCGGCCTTTGCGGCTTGATACTTGGCGTAGGCTTCCGCGTCGTCGTCTTTGAGGGCTTCCAAATCCGCGGGCTTCATGGCGAGGAACGGTCGCACCCCTTCGTAGAAGTCGAACGGTGCTGGTCCGGTGACGACCGCTCGCTCAAAAGTCGCGATGGCGCGGCCGATGTTGTCGATCGTCACTCCGTCGTCGCCGAAGATGACTCGAAATTGCATCTCGTAGCCGGGGATGGCAGCAACGGTCTCGACCGCCTTTTCGTGCGTGTTGCCCATCTCGATCGGATTGGCGATCGGGCCGACGGCTTGGGCTTCCAGCGAACCAGCGCGGCCATCCCAGAACTGCGCGCCGCTGACGATGCGGTTGTAGCTGATCGGCGAGTTGCGGCCCCCCATTTGTCCGTTGATGCCGACACCGAACTGCGTGTGCCTGGCGAAGCCTTCGTCGGGATCATGGCAACTCGCACACGAGATGGTGTTGTCGGCCGAGAGTCGCTTGTCGAAATAGAGTTGCCGGCCAAGTTCGATCTTCGCGCGAGTCATCAAGTTGTCCGCGATTCCCTGCACTTGGCTCGTACCCGCCATCAGCCCCAGCGGCAGGACGATCTCCAGTGGCACATGGTTGTCTGGTTTTTCCAGCCAGGCTTGAATTTGATCGGACGTCAACGGTCCCTCGCCGGGAATCCCCGCCGTCAATTCCGGAGATCCCAGGATCACCTCAGCCGCGGCCGTATCGCCCTTCGGAACGGACGGCTTTTCGTTCGAACTTGTGGACGCTGGTGCCTCTTGCGATTCCGGCGCAGGACTCTTGGCCGGTGGCGGAGCGGGCGTGGGCTCCTTAGCGCATCCGACAAAACTGAAACTCATCAGGCTGACGCTCAGCCCGCTCAGCACTCGCAGTGGCATCCTCATGTTCGCTCCCTCTCTCGGAAATCGCCGACGGCCGCGTCCCAATGACCGACTGTTCCGGCGGCCCGCGATGATACAGGCCGACCGCGACGATGTCCCGCAAACAGAGGGGCCAATTGCTACTGTGGAATGCCGATCGAGAACTCAAGTTTCGGAGGTTCCACCGGAGTACTCCCAGGAGCCGCGGCCTCGTCGATGACCGGAAACGCACCAACCTGGATGCGTAGTTCGAGGATCCCTTCAGCCGTATTGAGCGATTCATCGCTGAGCTCTTCCAGCCAAGTTTCTCGCTCAGCGTCGGAAGATGTGGGAAGCCTTCGGGCGATGAGCTTCCGCAGCAGTTCCCGACGCTTGTCAGGATCGCTCGCCAATTCGGACTCGGAAATCGCACGGCTGCGGGGGGCGAATTCACCGAGATCGTTGATCGGAACTTCAGCCTTTGCTGTGTTGGCACTCGCTTCGCGCGATGCCGTGTTGCCGATCACCCAGCGATGCAACAAAAAATTTCCGCCGACGATACCGCAGACTAAACTCAACACCAAAGTAGCCTGAATGGCCATGTCACGTCGTGTCATATTCGCCTCCTTGCGAATGGCTCGTGCATCGCGAACCGAACCGAGATTTATTGCCGGCGAACGCTATCGTTCGTTCCGAAACCCGACAAGACGGATCGCCAATTTGTCAAACAGCTCCGCCGGAGAACCAGAAACTCCCCCGATGGCCGGCCAACGGAATCACGAGGAGCAACACCTGACGATTACTCCAACTCATGCGACTGAACAAGAACCGCAATTGCTGAAACCAAACGACTTGAGAGGAACGACACCACATGATTTTGATTCCGACGGCACCTTGGGCGCATCAGATCGGTGATTTGCTGGCTTGGTCGGGAGCGTTTCTCGGCGGGGCTTGGTTGCATCGGCGGTATCCGGAGGCGGTGTGCCGGTTGGCTCTGCAGACGAGGCCGTCGTATTTCATTCACCTTGCGATTGGGGGTGTCATTGGAGCTTGGCTGTTTGGGTCATTGAATTCGTTGCGGTCGGATGTCCCGACACTTTCGCACAGCATTGCGGGAGCGTTGGCAGGGAGCATCGCGGCGGTGGAATGGTGGAAGTGGCGGCGCGGCATTCGGGCTTCGACAGGGACTCCGTTTGTCATTCCGATCTCGATTGGCGTGGTGATTGGCCGCTGGGGGTGTTTGTTTTCCGGATTGGATGACGGCACGTTTGGGGTGCCGACCGAATTGCCTTGGGCCGTTGATTTGGGTGACGGAGTCGGCCGGCATCCCGTTCAGATTTCCGAATCGGCGGCGATGCTCGTGTTCTTGCTGGTGTATCTCTCCGCGTTGCGAGCCGGGAGAGCTTGGCCGTTGCGGATCGGGTTTCATGTGCTGATTATCGTGTATGCGGCTCAGCGGTTTGTTTGGGAATTCTTCAAGCCGTATCCTCCGGTCGTTGGCCTCTTCAATACATTTCATCTCCTCATGCTGGGACTCATCGGCTATGGCACCTGCTGGATCATCCGTGGCAATCGCGCCGAGCCAATTGAAACCGAGTCCCTTTGAAACCTGAATTCGGGATATGGCACGCGAAAACATCGAGTGTCATTAAGTCGTCCAGCGTTCAACTCTGCGCTCTTCGCTTCTCTGCGGTAGAAAGAAAGCCTTCACCGCAGAGGAGCGAAGAGCGCACAGAGAGAAATCGTGAAAAACAACATGGCATCATCAACACTTATCCCGAACTCAATTTTCGAGCGGAAGTCATCGACATACCTCTTTCACAGTCAGACGACGAGCCTGTGTGAGACCTGTTTGCGGCTGGTGCCGACGAAGGTGCTTATCGACGAAGGCTGCGTGTGGTACCTGAAGCGTTGCCGCGAGCACGGCGTGCAGAAGACGAAGATCAGCGACGACGTGGCGTATTGGCAATCGCAGAAGGCGTGGCTCAAGCCGGGGGATCGACCGCTCGCGCCGCAGACTCGGACGGAGTACGGTTGCCCATTCGATTGCGGCTTGTGTCCGGATCACGAACAACACAGTTGTCTGGCGATTCTGGAAATCAATCAGGCGTGCAACTTGGCCTGCCCGGTTTGTTTCGCGAACGCGACCGACGTGCATGGAAGTCATCTGCCGCTGGCGACGATCGAGGGGATGCTCGACACGCTGGTCGCGAGCGAG
>SYJG01000036.1 GCA_005798445.1 Planctomyces sp. | reverse complement strand
CCCCAAACTCAAATGCAAAATTCCAAGCAGTCTGTAAACTCATCGCGGCCTCCGTGCGTGTTCTGAAGTGGCAATCAATTCAACCACTTAGATGCGAGAGGAGGCCGCTTTTGTCTCTAGCCGTGAATAATTCGAGCTAGCGCCTTGCGGCTCACATCGTCATCGTCGCACCTTGCTGCGCCGGTTCAAGTACGCTGACAGCGCCTGATCGTAAGGCTGCCGAGTGTTGATCAGGTGGTAGTCGATGCCGGCTTCGGCCAGCCCCTTTCGGTAGAACTCGCCGCACTGTTGGACTTGTTCGAGATAGCCTTCTCGCACGGCGGCCGGATCGATTTCCAACTCCTCGCCGGTTTCCAGATCACGGAACTGAGTCGCTCCTTGAAACGGGAATTCCAGTTCGGCGGCGTCTTGAAGATGAAACACGAGCACATCGTGTTTCTGACTGCGCAGTTGCCGGATGGCTCGCAGAGTTTGATCGGGATCGTCGATCAAATCGCTGATGACGACGACCATCCCCCGCCGTTTGAGATTTCGCGCGATCTGCCGCAGACTGCTGGGCATGTCGGTTCCTCCGGCCGGCGGGTTGTCGATCATCACGCGCATCATCTGACGCAGATGCGGTCGCCGACAGCGCGGCTGCACCAACATCCCTGGCTTCGTTCCGAACAACGCCAGCCCGCAGGCATCCTGCTGCCGCAGCACCAGGTAGCCCAGGCAACTGGCGAGGAAACAGGCGTAATCCCATTTGGTCAACAAGCCGGTGCCGAACGCCATCGACGCGGAACGGTCCAAGAGCAGGTAACAGCGAAGATTCGTTTCCTCTTCAAACCGCTTGATGTAGTAGTGGTCCGTGCGAGCATACAGATGCCAGTCGAGATACTTCAGATCGTCACCGGCGACGTACTCGCGATGATCGGCGAACTCCACGGAGAAGCCGTGAAACGGGCTTTTGTGGAGCCCATTCAAAAAACCCTCCACGACCAGTCGTGCCAGCAGAGGCGATAGTCCGATGCGAGCCAGCACTTCAGGTTGCAGATATTTTTCCGACGCGGTCCCGGTCATTCCTTCGGCCAAGACTGGCTGTCCCGATTGCTGAGCCAAAGCCTGATGCAACTTCTGCATGAGCTTCGACGCTGAAGGACCAAGCTGCCGCCACCAAGCCGTTCGCGGCTGAAAACTCTTCGCGGGAGATGGAGGGCTGGCGGACATCGCGGGACATTCGTTGCAAGGGTTGTGAGCGACGGGGCGCTAGCCGTCGGTTCTTCAAAGACCGGCGGCTAGCGCCGTTCCGCTCAAAAACGCGCCATGATTTACTTCTTTCGCTCCGGGACGATTTCCAGCAGCCGGCGGACGATGTCGTCTGTGGTCGTTCCTTCGGCCTCGGCAGCGAAACTGCAGGACAGGCGATGACGCAGCACCGGCAGTGCCAGATGACGCACGTCGTCGCACGACACGTTGATTCGACCGTTCAACGCGGCGAGACACTTCGCACACAAGATCAGCGCTTGGCTGGCGCGGGGGCCGGCTCCCCAGGAGATTTGGTCTTCGATGAAGTCCGGGACGCCCGGTTCTCCCGGTCTCGTCGCTCGGACCAGATCGACGGCGTACTGAGTGACGTGCTTCGAGACGGGAAGACTTCGCACGAGCTTCTGCATGTTGAGGACGGCCTCTTGATCGCAGATCGGCTGGAGATCGACGGTGGCGTTTGACGTCGTCCGCTCGACGATCTGTTCTTCCTCATCCAGGCCGGGATATTTGATGAACGTATTCAGCAAGAAGCGGTCCTTCTGAGCTTCAGGCAGCGGATAGGTTCCTTCCTGATCGATTGGGTTCTGCGTGGCCAGTACGAAGAACGGCTTCGCCAACTGATATGTCTTGCCGCCGGCGGTGACTTCGTGTTCCTGCATCGCCTGCAACAGCGCGGCCTGAGTCTTCGGCGGCGTGCGGTTGATTTCGTCTGCCAGCACGATGTTGGTGAAGATCGGCCCGGCCACGAACACCGTCACGCGCTTGCCGGTGGTGTGGTCGTCCTCGATGACGTTCGTCCCAACGATATCCGACGGCATCAAGTCGGGCGTGAATTGGATCCGTTTGAAATTCAACGAGAGCAGTTGGGCCAACGTGTTGATCATCAGCGTCTTGGCGAGTCCGGGGACGCCTTCCAACAGGTTGTGACCTCCGGCGAAGATCGTGATCAGCAATTCCCCCAAGACGGATCGCTGTCCGACGATCACGCGGGACATGCCGTCCAACATGCGGGTGTGAAGGTCTTTGAGTTGTGCTAAGTCACGTTCGATGTCGGCAGGTTCGGTCATGGCGGGTCATTCAATCAGGTGGGATGAGTGTGGCGGGAAAATCCCAAGGTCCAAATCTCAATGACCAAGGAAGCTCCAAACCCAAATACCCAAAATCCTACGAGGCGTTGGTTTCTTGGAATTTGGTCCTTGGTCATTCATTGGACATTGGGATTTGGACATTGGGATTTCCAGAATCAATGGCTCAACGCATACGTGATGATGTTCATGACCACTCGTGTGGCGTCGTCGGCCGTGAGTCCCTTCGCGTAGGCGTTGGATTCGTGATTGAGGCCGCTCATCAGATCAAACGGTGAATAGAGGACGGCCAACCGGCCGTCGAGAAACAGGCCGTAGAATTCCGGCATCTCCAACGTCGGATCGTCGCGGAGCGCTGGCGGGGTGTATTCCACTCGATCCACGGGATTCCAACCGCTGGCAAACAACGGATGTGTCGCGGGCAGCTTGAGCAGCTCCCCTTCGGGAATGACTTTTTTCAGCTCGCGCCGGAAACCAAGATCGAAAGGTTTTAGTCCAGCCGCTGCGGTCGCAACGACCATTCCGCCCCGTTGCAGATAATGCCTCAGCCCTTCGACCTCTTCGCTGGTCAATTGGAAATCGTAGTGGCCGGTCATGAAGACGAGCGGGGTGTCGGCCAATTGCGGATCATCCAGCGACACCGTGACCGGCGAGTAATCGACTTCCAGCCCAGTATTCTCTTTGAGGTTTTGGAGCACGCTGTTTTGCAGCGCCGGGTTCACGTCCCAACTGCCGCTGTACGACACCATCCCGAATCGGAACACGTCGCCGCCAGCGGTGCGGCCGTCATAGACCGGGAACTCTTGAGCGAGGAAGCGGCCGTACTCCGTGGCACCCAAGACGTAGGCCACGATGTTCACTCCCAGACGCAACGCCGATTCGCCAACGAAATGTTTTCCCTGCGGGTGATATGGCTCACTGCTCCAGGCAGCTCCCATGCCGACGGGGACCAGGATCGCGGCGGCTCGCGTGCCGATATCCAGCGTGTAGATTTCCGGAGGCTGCTGAAACTGCACGCCATTCACCAGGGTCATCAACTGTTGCACGCGGTATCGCGAGTTGAACAACGGATGGTCCTGCGGCGCACGCATCAGCCGCTTCTGTGGAAAGACCTTTCGCATCTCGCGAGCCACGGCTTGCGAGAACTCATCCCGCCCACGAGCGGCGTTGAACAGAATCGTGCCCCCTTCGCTCAGAAACTTGCGGAGGTTCTCGACTTCTTGCGGTTTGAACGTGAAGTCGTAATCGCCCGCCATGAAGAGCAACGGGATATCGACCGGATCAAATCCGGGACTCGCGAGCGGCTTCGTGGCGTACTGATAGTTGTTGCCATCGGCCAGCCGCGCGTTGACGTTCGACATCAAGTAGGAACCGTCGTTCGGAAAGCTTTTCCACTGCTCGAACTTTTGCACGGTGCCGTCGGTGTGAACGTACTCCAGCGTTTCGCCGTATTCGACTTTGTGCATCACCGTGAGATTCGTCGGGGGTGGCGGTGTGCGCGTCTGCGTTTTTCGCTGCCCAGGACCGGGGTCGGGAATGACTCCGGTGTCCTCGCCGCTGGCCTCCATTTTTTGCGGAGCCTTCACCGGCGGCGGCGGCGGAGCCTCGGCGGGAGGGAAGTTGACGCGTCGCTGTGCCAGAGCCGGTGAGACTGTCGCGAGCAAGACGAGGAGGAATGACGAATGACGAAGTACCCAATGACGAAAGAAGCTCGAATGACGAAACCTGAATGCTGAGTGAGTGCGTCCCTGCGTTTCTTTATCCCGAAGGGATTGCGTCACACAGCCCAGGGTTGCCCGCGCCAGCGGGCTACCCTGGGTTACGCCGATGCGTTGCGATCTACCCTGAAAGGGTTGCGTCATTTGCGGACACCGAATGACGTAACCCCTTCGGGGTAAATTTTCATTCTGCCCACTGACCCAGGGTAGCTCGCTGCGCGAGCAACCCTGGGCTAAGTGACGCAACTCCTTCGGAGTAAAGACAGCGTCATTCGGCATTCGTCATTCCTTCGTCATTGGGTCTTTTGTCATTCGTCATTCTCGTCATGGCAGACTGACCTCGATGGTCGGTTTCTTTTCATTCGGAATGGCACGATACCATCCGACCTCCGGCGTGACTGTCACCGACTTCAAAATTTTGCGCGGCTCCGTGCCCGCGGCTTGGACAGGCCCAACGATGTTGAGTTGATACGCCGGAGCGGGCTGAAGTTTGCCGTCGGCATCGTATTGCCAACTGCAAACGATGAGTGGTTCCAGAGATTGCGGCAACGGAGTGAAGCCGTTCTTCAACACCGGTGCCGGTGAGTTGCGGATGTTGGGATCCTGCGCGCCAGCCGGCAGGGGCGTCTTCGGTTGCGCTGTCTTCATCTCGACAGCCAATCCCAATGGAACCTGGCCGCTGACTTGGGCCACCAGGAAGTTCAGCATCTGCACCGCCGGCAGGCGAGGCTTTCCGGCGACGACCGGAGTGGGAGTCCAACCCGGCGGGAAGGTGATGTCTTGAGGTGTCACCGGAGAGTTGATCAACGTCAACGGGCCAGTCGCCATAGAGATTTTGTAACCATTGGGATTGGGCACCATGTCGCGAATCACGAGGTTCGTCATCTGAACCGTCGCGCCGCCGTGAAAGTAGGCCGACTGTGCCCCGGTGATCGTGATGTCCTCCAAGGTGCCCGCCGCGCTGGTCAGTGTCATGCCGTGCGTGCAGTCTTTGATGAGCAACTGCTTGACCATGAATCCGCTGCCGTACCAATACAGACCGGCTGCACACTTCTCGATCACGTTGTTGGTCATGATGCACTCCGGCTGGCCGTAGCAGGTGATGCCGCCGGGGTAGTTGCCGCGAATCGTGTTGCCTCGGACTTCGATCAAGGGACAGACGGAGATGTAAAGAGCCGGTTGTGGCACCGGGAATGGGTCGTCCCGCTCGAAGAGGTTGTCCGCGACAACCGCCGAATCGCACGAAGTCAGAAACAGCCGACTGGTCCCGCCGAATCGGTTCTTGATCACGTTGATTCGCTCGCCGGGCTTGGCTCCGGTGTTGTCGATGCCCGTCGGCTGAGCGTAGATGTTGCTGAGTTCCGCTCGTTGAATGTCGAACGTCGAGCCGGTCGCGGCTTCCAGGATCGCCGTCGGATCGGGCTGAGGCATTCCCGCCGGGACTTCTTTCTTCGGTGGCCGCGAGGCGATCAACGCATTCTTGCGACCTTGAGGTAATCCCAACCGTCCCGACACGACGAGCCCGCCTCCCTTGGCGATCTTGAGCATCCGCTGTTCGATATCCTCGGCGACGAGCCGGAATTCGTGTTGATCTTTCGCCGACTTAGAAGCATCCAGACGAATGTAGCCGTAACTCTCCACAAGTCCGTTCGCGCAGAACACGATCGGTCCGGCTCCGCCTTTGAATTGCAACACCGCTCGAGGATCGAGCGACAGTTGCTTGCAGGTGATCTGGCCATCGTCATTGCGATTGAATGTCACGCTGTCATCGCGAGCGATGACGACGTCGTCTTCTGCCACGGGAACCTTGCCACCGCGCCACGTCGCCGGATCCGACCAGTCACCGCCGCCAGATGCGTTGGAGTAGATTTCGTCGGCGAAGCCAGTCGCAGTCGCCAAGAAAAATCCCCAACACAGCGCGAACAGTGCTAAACGTAGGGTGGGTCGAGTCATCGAGACCCACCAGAACGCTAGACAATCTTGGTGGGTCTCGATG
>SYJG01000035.1 GCA_005798445.1 Planctomyces sp. | reverse complement strand
CCGTCACCTGGGCCGAGCTAGAACGCGTCGCAAATCTTCTGAATAACCGCCCGCGCCGCTGCCTCGGCTACAGAACCCCCAACGAAGTCTTCCTCAAATAATCTGCAACCTCAAATTGCATTTGAGATGACGCAGCGCCGCCGTTACCAAAGCCTCCTCCTCCGGCAAAGTCTCCTCCACCGAAGCCGCCGTTGCCGATGCCGCCACCGCCGATGCCATTCCCGAACCCGTTGCCGTTGCGGGCCATCCATTCGGCTCGCACGACTTGCATGATCTGCGCGGCTTCTTCTTGATCACGAGCTTGTCCCTTCACGATCAATCGGAAGGTCAACGGCACGAGATAGACTTGGCTGTTTGGAAAGAGCACCTGCAGTTTCCGCTCCAGCTTGCCGTAGTCCTCACGCTGTTGGTTTTCGAGATTCGGATCGCGAATCACCTCGACTCGATAGATCACCGGATCGGTGGCCGCATCGCCTTCGAACCATAGAGTCAAATGCGTGGCCCCCATTTGCGTTCCAATCACCGAAATCTCGTACGGACTGAACTGCAAAACATCGATCACCGATGGATCAGCGATGAACCAGCGAGCGATGCGGCTGCGAGTGATGACAAGCTGGCTGCGGTGATGGATCACTTCCATCTCTTCATCGGCTTGCGGCATCTTGGCAATCTGATGGTGCAGCGGCTTCTTGTCTTTCTTCTTACCTGAGGCATACGCGGCTTGCTCGACCGCGTGCCCCTGACTGAGCTGAAACGCGGCTGGTGGATAGTTCGTCGGGGCTGCTGGCCTGGACGCGGAATAGGACGGCGGAGCCATTGCGGTCGGATAGCCCTGTGCCGGACAGTGCGAAATCCAACCCAGCAACACCAGCGTCCACAGGATTCCCGCCAACCCGTTTCTAGGGTTGCCGGCAGAGCTGCGGCCTCTCTGAATGTTTGGGATCGATTGCAACATCCGACGCTTTCCTCGCGCAGCTTTCGCCACTCCTTGGATCCACGCCTCAAAAACAAGACGCAGTCACCTCTCGAAATCGCAGTCGCGGACAGTCGGGTGGTCCCTACAGAATTTGCCCACGAGGCGCCGAGAGTACGCCACGTAGAATCTGTATCGGTTACGACGATTCTGTCGGTTGAATAAGCTTGTACGATTCTTTGGGTTGAAGGGTTTCCCTGAACCTAACGGACACTAGAAACCATTTCAAAACCAGCACGACGCGCAAGCGAGTGGTTTTTTCCCGACGTTTTGGCCATTCACGTACCACTCGCTCGCGCGTCGTGCTAGGTTCTGCAACCGTTTCTAGGACGTGTGACGTGTTAAATGACCACAGTCACAACGGCAGATTCCGCCGCAAACGCTCCCAAAAAAACAAAACCAGCCTCGACCTGAAGATCGAGGCTGGTCAAAGAGCCAACTTTTACGACGAGAGCACCGGCCGCTGGCTACCAAACGTAGTCGGTGCTGCGTTGGAAGCTGGGCTGGCCGGGGAAGTACCACGGGCGGCGATAACTGTAATACGGGAAGTGATATTGCCCCGCCTCGGCTCCGGATCGGTACAAGCCTGGTCCGAATGCTTGGTCATAAATGGCATCATTCGCTGAACTGAGTCCACCTGGCATGCTCCCGTAAGCCGAATACCCGTGCGCAGGCATCATCATCTGCATTGGCATTTGTTGCGCGTTGGGAGCCGTCATCGGAACAACCAACATCGGTACAACAACGTAGTTGGCACCGGTCGGCATCGGAGCGGCGGTGACACAATTCGGATCGCTGGCCTTCATCGCCGGACGAGCGTTGGTCTCTTGAATCACTCGTTCGTTCGTGACATGCACATCCGCCGGAACCGGAACCGCGTTGACGGAGTAGTCCACATCATTTTGCGCGACACGCGGGTTGCCGCCCGTTGGCTGCTTGAGCTTCGTCGGTTTGCCTTTCACACCTGCGAAAGCAGTGGTTGCGGCCAATGACAGGAGAGTCAAACACAGGGCCGCTCGAAGAGAGAAGACTTGCATGGGGCACCTCTTAAGTGGGATGTCGTTTCCCAACCGCCTGCGAGTGCCGTAACAAAAGTCCGAGCCACCTTGCTCACATCTTTCGACGATTCACAGACGCAACTGGGTAAAACCGGAACAACAGCCGAACCGCGAAGCAGAGGGGAGATGCCATCGGTGGCAGACGGATCGCACATTAGTCGCCGCGTAGGTCACTGACAGCCAAAGATCCAATCGCTTCCGGCAAAACTTGCCAGTTTCTCGGTAACACCTTCCGGCGGTAACGGTCGCGCTCATCACGCGAATTTTGAGGAAGAGCGGAGAAACACCGATTCCCCGGCCGATCATGGAAGAGACAGGATTGAGATTTTCGAGTTTTGATCGGCTAGAGAAACAGTGTCTTCCATCACCAATCAAAATCGCCAATTGAAAATCCATGAGCCAGGGAGGCGAACATGTCGAGCAGCCTGTTTGCGATAACGGTCATCATGGCGCTGGGAGGCGGTCCCTACGACTGTCAAACTTGTAACCAAGGCGGCTTCGGCGGCGGCATACCAGTCGGCGGATACGGCGGCGGGTATGGCGGGACGGGGGGCGGACTTTACTCGACTGGTATGGGGCTCAATGGCTACAGCGGCTCCAACGGCGACACGCTGCTACCGTTCGATACCCAAGAAGCCTGGATGCACGGTTACTTTCAGGAGATCGGGGCCTATCCCGGCTACTCCCACTTCCGACCGTACAACTACAAGCATGTATTCTCGCAAGTGGATTTGTCGAACCGCTGGGGCGCGCCGCACGGGATGCCCTACTCGCAGCAATGGTGGCACCGCTATCAAACGAGAGCGTCTTTGACTCCACAAGTCCAATTGCAGATGTCACAGGCGCAATCGACCTACGAATCCGAGATGGCTCGATTGCGCGCTTGGAGAGATTTTCAAGCCGAGCAAGCTCGATCCACACCGCCGGTGAATTACAACTTCACAGCGCCGAACGCACCGCAATTCATGATCGACCCGGCGACACAAGCCGCTCTCGAACAACAAGCGGGCGCACGAGCCTACGTTGTCCCGGCAACTCCGATGCAAACTTTTCCGCGATCGAATGCCGCTCCGATCATCCAAGAGTTCAATCCGCAATATCCGCCGACTGGTCCGAGCCTCCGCTGAATGAATGGCCGCTGTGGGCCGAGTTCCGGCGCTCGACGCTATACCTCGCGTGGGGATTCATGAGAGATTCGGCGAGCGGCAGGGCGTCAGCCCTCCGAATCAAAACGGATGGAATCACTCGGAGGGCTGACGCCCTGCCGCTCGCCAAAAACATCTCATTCGAGACCGCGTGGGGTATAACAACACGAGGGCCGGAATCGGAAAACCGTTCAGGCAGCTCTCAGGACTGGAGTTTTGGACTCTGTTGGTTCCGCACAACGCCGGCTGTATTCGTCCTGCGTCAGATTGAGAAGGTCGCCGTGGTGAACCCAGGCGGCGGCTTCTCGCAAGATTTCGTCAAAGAATTCCAACTGGCGATCTCCGGTGATGAAGTTGTGCGGGTGTGACCACAAGTGGACCATGCCGCCATGCCGCGCCGCATGAGCCAGCATTCGCGACCAGCGGGCAACGCTCAGCTTCACGGGAATCTTTTGCCGCAGACCGACTCGCCAGTTCAGAAAATAGCCCGAAGGAATCGCGATGGCCGAAGGTCCGGTCGTGGGAAGCCTCGGATGCGGTTGCGGCTTCTGCCACAGCTTGACCTCTCGTCCCAGTGCGGCGAGTGAATCCCAGCGCGCTTGCAGAGACTCAGGCAATGCCAGGCCCAATCGCCTTTGGCCGAGGTACTCGCGATAACCGCTGATCCCGGCCGGCGCGAGTGTCTCCACGAAGCCGATCTGATTGCGTGGAAACACCAACGTCCGCGGCGTGAAGTTTTTCAATCGTCCCACCTGCGCGGCCAAGGACAGCTCACGCTCGAAATCCGCGCGCGTCAACGCGTGGTCTTGCAGAGCGATGTGTTGGAAGCCGTGAGTTCCCAATTCATGCCCGCCCGCGCGGCGAATGATTTCCAAACAGTCGGGACCGAGCCATCCACTCGTCTGGCCCTTCGCCAATGCGTCCAAGAATTGGTGCGTGCGCGGCCACGGTCGGCCTGAGGCAGTTTCAAACCAATCGGGATGCTGCCGCGCCTCTTCCGGCGACAGCACGAACGCGCCCACAAACGCGAACGTCGCGCGCAGTTCGTGCCGATCCAGCACGTCTCGCAAGCCTTGGTACGCGGCGACGAGGTTTTCTTGAGTGACCCGCTGCCGCAGCGAGGGGGTGAGATTCGATGGTCCCCACAAGCCTTCACAATCAAAGGAAATCGTGAACACGCCAGGAAGTGCTGTCACGGGAGGACTCCTGCTTGTGGTCGCTGCGTCTCGCATGTGAGCCGCGTGTGCCACGGAACATCACGCCGCACTGGGCAGGGCTTCAAATCCAATATCGATCGCCTCGCCATTGAACGAAACGGCGAGCGGGAGACTTTTTCGATGAGTAGAAAGGTAGGTCTGTGGTCCGTTCGCCTGCGGTCGCCAACCGATCGTCGAGTAGATCTGGTTCAATCTTGGGCAAGCGCAGAACGTGAACAAGAGCGTGCCTCCGTGCCGTCGGATGAGATGCTCCGCGAGCTTTACCAACGCGGCGAATCGGTCGGCGTCACTGGCTTGCGCCGCAACGATGCGTCCGACATTGAAGCCATGCCGAGGCCCCAACGACAGAACGACGGCCTCCGAAATTCGTCCGTTCTCTTCCAGCCACACGGCCGCATGTCGAGGACTCAGTTCATGAAAGAATCTCCAACGCAAAAACTCCGGCGAGAACTCCGGGCCGCTTGTCGTCGTCCGGTCGGCGTTGAAAACTTCGGCGAGTTGTTCGAGCTGCGGATCGGTTGGGGCTGTCGTCCACCAAGCGGCCCCGTGTGCCGACGGCAGTCGTGTTGGTGAAACTTCGACCGGAAAATAGCACGCCGATGAATTCTGGCCCCACAGTTTTTGGGCTCCCAGTTGCCAGCCGACTTTGAGCGGACGCAGCACTCGGCGATACCAGCGCGATTCCACTCGCGCACAACCCAGTCGTCGATACAACATGCCCAGCGGTTCGACCGCGCTGGGAATGATCGATATGTGGTGCCGCTGAAGCGCCTGCATGACCATGCGTGTGCCGACCCCCTGTCGGTATTCCGGTGCCACCATCAAATTGTGGTTCGCTGGCACGACAACGGACTCATCGTCGATTCGCCAGGGCACGCGCATCGCATGCACACATCCCACCACCTCACCTTCCGAGGTCACGACCATCAGAGAATCCGCCCAGCGGCCTCCAAACGGATTCTGCTCATAAATCCAACGCAAGTACCGTTCGTTGGCCGCGGATGTCGCGGCTCCAAACTGTCGCGATGCGAACTGGAGATACGCCGCAGCGTGGGACGTGCTTCCTTCCTGGCATTCCACTTTCTTCTGGTCTTGATCCATTCCGCCAACACTCCGTGGAGCCCTGACCGACCACAATGCGCTTGATTGCGGCGGGCTTTTACGAACGATCCAGCGGACCCGTCAATCACAGTTCAGATCACCACTTCAGGCTCGCTGCGACGAACCCTGTTGAGCCACTTTCGGTTGTTTGGTACAAGCCCGCGCGAAATGGACTTGCGGCCGGAGCGACGCGATGGAACGGGTGCGGCTAGGCGTGGTGGTCAATGGCACGGGCGACGGCGGTGCCGAACGAATGCTGGCTCGCGTGCTGACTCGGCTGCGGAAGGATGAGTTCGATGTGAAGGTGTTTTCGTTGAACGAGTTCGGAACTGCGGGCCAGCAATTGACCGATGCCGGCATTCCCGTGCTGGCGATGGAACTGTTGGAGCGACGAGCGAATCCGTTGGATATCGCCACATTGGCTCGCGAGCTCAGAAAGTTCCAGCCGGATGTGGTGCAATGCTGGATGTACCTCGGCAATCTTTATGGCGGCTTGGCGGCAAAGCTGTTCCGTCGTGACTTGCCCGTCGTCTGGAACATCCGCCACAGCACGCTCGATCCCGGCCTCGATACACGCTCAGTGCGATGGTCGGCATGGCTCGGCGGAAAGCTGTCGCACTGGGTTCCGGACCACATCATCCTCAACGCCGAGGCCGCTCGCGCGGTGCATCGGCAAGCGGGCTATGTGGCCGACAAGCTGGAAGTCATTCCCAACGGTTTCGACACGAGCCTGCTTCGCCCGGACCCGGTAGCGCGGCAGCGAATCCGTGAGGAATTGGGCATCACGAATGAGACGCCGCTCGTCGGCATCGTCGGGCGATTTCATCGGCACAAGGACCATCAGACGTTTGTGAAAGCGGCCCGCGTGGTGGCTGACCGACTGCCGAGCACGCATTTCGTCTTGGTGGGATACGATCAAACTTACACATCTGCGGACGTCTGGAGTTGGATCGACGCGGTCGGCCTGCGGGAACGGTTTCATCTGCTGGGGAAATTCAGCGATGTGGCGGGCATCAATGCCAGTTTGGATGTCGCAGCATGTTCGTCGATGACCGAAGGCTTTCCGAATGTCGTCGGTGAGGCGATGTCGTGCGGCGTGCCATGCGTAACGACCGACGTCGGTGAATGCAGCGATGTCGTCGGCGACACGGGACGGATTGTGCCCAAGCAAGACCCGCAACGACTGGGCGAAGCGATCGTCGAGTTGTTGTCATTGCCACCGGACGCTCGCGCAGCCTTAGGCCAAGCGGCGCGACAGCGTGTCGTCGAGCGCTACGACATCGTCAAGATCGTCTCTCGCTATCGACAGATGTGGTGCGAGTACGCAGCCGCAAGGCGTGTTTGCTCGCAGTAATCGCAATTGACTCGGTCTTTCTGGCTTCTCTAAAACCGCCGGCGCTGGCTTGGTGGCGCGAAGCCGCCGCGCCATTCAGGAAGCTCCACGGAAAGGACCCTCGGCATGACATCCACTTCGGCCGTCGCTTCGGCATTGCAATCATCAAGCCCGTGGGTGGACCGCCTCAAGCTCGCCACTCTGCCCAATGGCCTGCCGATTTGGGAAATCAACCATCACGAGACCGAGTTTCTGTACTCGGAGATTTTCCAACAAGACCTCTACTTCCGACGCGGGATGACGCTGCCGGCCGGTGCGGTGGTTTTTGACGTCGGCGCGAACATCGGCATGTTCTCGCTTCTCGTTCGGCAACGTTGCCCGGATGCGACGGTCTTCGCGTTTGAACCCTCGCCCATCGCCGCCGAAGCCCTGCGCCGCAACACAGCGACAACCCAAGGCCAGATGCATGTCTACGAATGCGGAGCTTCGTCGCAGAACGGTTCCAGCGTCCTGACCTTCTATCCCGGCTACACTATCCTTTCGGGTTTTCACGCCCAGGCCGAAGCCGATCGCTCGGTCCTGCATGCCAGCATTCGCGACGAAGCCAACCGCCGTGGCATGTCGAAGTGGTTGACCAACAGTGCGATCGACCGGCTGGCACAACAGAAGCTGGGCCAGCCGATTCACATCGCCTGCCCGATGCGAACACTGTCTTCGATCATCAACGAACATCAGATCGACCGAGTGGACCTGCTCAAAATCGATGCGGAGCGCTGCGAATTGGAAATCCTGAGCGGCATCTCCGCAGCGCATTGGTCGCGCATTCAGCAAGTCGTCATGGAAGTGCATGACCAGGCCGGCGGCATGCTGGATCAAATCCTAGCGCTGCTCAACGATGTCGGGTTCGAGGTCGCACACGAACAACAGGCCGACGGCTCCGAGGCTGGACTGTTTGACGTCTATGGCATCCGACGTTGATGCCGCATTCACAGATCGACGAGGCTATGTCCCTTTTGAAGCTTCACCATGTCGGCTGTGCCGTGCCGTCGATTGAAGTCGCTCTGCGACCGTACACCCAGGCGATGGGCTTTTCGCGAGTCTCAAACATCGTCGAAGTCGCCAGCCAGAAGGTCCGCGTCTGTTTCATCGAGACCGCTCCTGGCGTGTACATCGAGTTGGTGCAGGGACTGGCGGAGGACTCGCCCGTCAGCAGCTTTCTCAAACGTCGCCAGTACTACTACCACGTCTGCTACAGCACTCCGAACGTGCGCGAGACCATTGAGCATCTTGAGGCAAACGGCTTTCGTCGGCTGTCACTTTTCACGTCCGAAGCTTTCGGCGACTCCGACTGCGCATTCCTGCTCACACCTGAAATGGCACTCGTCGAACTTTGCACGGAAGGCGCGTTTACGCTGTTTTATACCTCTCGCGGGGCGTGACGAGAGATTCGGCGAGCGGCAGGGCGTCAGCCCTCCGAGTCAATCCGGGCCGAATTACTCGGAGGGCTGACGCCCTG
>SYJG01000332.1 GCA_005798445.1 Planctomyces sp. | reverse complement strand
TCTGCGCACACATCGCTGGGACTCCATTCCCAAAGGGCCTTTCCAAAACACACCCAATGAGAACGTCCCAGCGATCTTTTCCTCTACTTCTGCTTTGTTCAGAACCGTTGCGTTTGAGATGAGCGAGCGCCCACGGCCATTGGTTTTTGTCAGACACTCGACAATCGACTAGAACTTGAGGATCGCGTCGATACCGAAGATGTCATTGTTCCAGGGGGCGACATCGTTGCCGGGAGCCCAGTTGTGCCGCATTTCGGGCCGCACAATGACATTTGGCGTCACCTGGTAGTTCACACCATAAGTGAAGGTGTTGTACGAGGTGCCGTCAGCCTTGTACCACTCGCAGCGAGCTCCTGCTTTCGCCTTATCCGTGAGTTGATAGAAGACATAGTTGATAAAACCGATCGAATTGTTGGCGGTTCCACCCACTGCGAAATTTACGGGGTTATTGGTATTCAGCACGTCAAATTGGTGGACCGTCATCAGCTTCTCGCCCCATTTCTGAGACAGGATAAAACTGTTGATCGCGCCATCACCACGCGTGCCGAAGTCTCCAATCGCAGCAGCGTAAACCAAAGTGGTGTTCTCACTGGCCGCGTAAGTCGTACCGATGATGGCATTGTTGCCACCCATGTTTTGGTCGAAGCCAGTGTCCCAGCCGAGCGTCCAACCACCGATCACACTCAGCTTGTCGTTGACCTTGTAGGTCGCCAACGCACCGGTATGGGTGAATGGCTCGCTGTTGTTGAAAGTGATTTGCTTGCTGAAGAAGAAGTTGTCAGGAGTCGTGACGACTTCGTATCCAATCGGCGTGTAGAAGTGACCGAGCTTGACTGACAGATTGCCCGTCGCCACTTCAGCATACAACTGCGGTATCGCCCATTCGTAAGCACCGTGGTCAAAGCCACTGTCGAGATCCCATTTGCCAGCCCGGTTGCCAAAAGACTGTGTGTCATTGCCATCAACGCCGTAAATGATGTCGGCGCGATAACCAAAGCCAACACCGTTGCTGCCGTCCGCCACCTTGGCGACATACAGGTACATCTGATTGATGTTGAACTTGTCCCATTCACCGGGTTCGGTCATTCCAGCGCCATTCCCCGTGAACGCTCCATCGGGGTTGCTTTGGTATCCCATCGCCAGCCAGCCGGCGACGGTGACGCCCTTGTCCTTGAGGCAGTTGTTGCCGCATTCGTCATCGAAAATGGACATCAGCGTCCAAGGATCTTTCTTTTCTTCCGCACTGCCGTCGCCGTGAGAGAACAGACCACCAAAGAGGCAACTGTCCTTCGCGCAACCGTCGCTGAGACATCCGGGCTGACCCACATTGCCACAGCCGGGAGCAGCGGTGCCGCAAGCTGGAGGGGCAGCGCAACTCGTCGCACAGGGAGCTGTGCAGCTTCCCATTTGCTGAAGGTGCTGCGCCAGGCGTTCGCCGGCTTTCTTGTAGACGTCGTCCGAGCATGCCGGTTGGCAGGCCGGCTGCGGAGTGGCGCAGTTGGCGTCTTGAGCAAAGGTCAATGAGTCCGTCGAAACCCCAACGCTACCGAGCAGCAGCAGGGCTCCGGCGGATCGACGAATCATTTCCGAAATCCGGCCGTGTCGCATGGTCTTCTCCTAGATCATTCAGGATCGAGAAATTCCGTTATTCGACGATCTGCCGGACCAACCGGTAGACATCGCCGTCACAATTTGAGTTGTGTCGTCGCGCTGTTCCCTCTGTGCGCGGAACTCCACTTGACTGCACGAACTCGGACTGCCCCACCAGTGAGCGCTGTGAGGCCAGGTTGTCCATTGCTTCTTATCGGAACGGTTAGAACGCGAGACCCACGCAGTCGCTCCCTCTTGTCAGAACCTTCGGAGTTCTCAGCATCCCCGTGACTCTCCAAGTTCACTCAGATGGAAAGCTCAACGCGGTCGGCACGCCGAGCGGAACGAGCAGCAGAATGTGCGACCGGCAGGCTCGACTCGGTCTCTTCAGCCAGAGCGATCAGCGAAGGTTGCCGATCAGACAAACCCACCGCGTTTGGCGGTCGCGCAACTCGATGTGGTTTTCCACGACGTGGTTCAATCCGTCGTCTCCACATCTACGGTAAGGCCCTCAAAAAACGTCACAACAACAGGCCACAGACGTTGTCGGTCGTATCGCTTGTTCCAGCTAGGCAAGCAATTCCTTCACGACGCGCGCCCCTTCGACGCCTGTCAGTCGCGAATCCAAGCCCTGGAACTTCATGCTGAACCGCGAATGATCGATGCCCAGCAAATGCAGCAGCGTCGCGTGGACGTCATGCACCGAGACGCGATTTTCGACCGCATGATAGCCGAACTCGTCCGTCGCTCCGTAATGGAAACCGGGTTTGAAGCCGCCGCCCGCGAACCACATCGTGAACCCAGCGAGGTGATGATCGCGGCCGTTGCCTTGAGCCATCGGTGTCCGGCCGAACTCGGAGCCGAACACGATGATCGTGTCCTTGAGCATGTCGCGCTGCTTGAGGTCCGTGATCAGCGCGGCGATGGCTTGATCGACTTCCTTGGCCGTCCCGGCAACGTGATCCTTCACCGAGCCGTGATGGTCCCAGTCCCGGTGATAAAGCTGAATGAACCGAGTCCCCCGCTCGGCCAGGCGGCGGGCCAACAGACAATTCGAGGCGAACGAACCGTCGCCTCCCTTTGTGCCGTACAGGTCGAAGATGTGCTGCGGCTCGTTCTTGACGTCCATCAGTTCCGGGACGCTCGACTGCATTCGAAACGCGAGTTCGTACTGGCTAACGCGCGTCGCGATTTCAGGATCGTCGAGACTTTCGTTTGCGATGCCGTTGAGCGATTGCACGGCATCGACGACGTCGCGCTGTCGCTTGGGCGTCACCCCCTTGGGATTGCCGACGTACAAAACGGGATCGCCGGTGCCGCGGAACTCGACTCCTTGAAACTGTCCCGGCAGGAATCCCGAATGCCACTGCCGCGCGGCAATCGGCTGCTTCTGCCCGAACTTGCCGGTCGAAACCATCACGACGAAGCCGGGCAAACTCTCCGACTCAGCCCCCAGTCCATACAGCAGCCACGATCCCATCGCCGGCCGGCCGGGAGTCATCGTCCCCGTGTTCATAAACGTGTGAGCCGGATCGTGATTGATGGCATCGGTTGAGAGCGACCGCACGATACACATCTCGTCCGCGCACTTCTCGCCGAGGTGCGGCCAAATCTCGGCCATCGACTGCCCCGACTGGCCCCACTGCTTGAAGGGATGCTGCGGAGCGAAGCAATTCAACTTCTGCCCCTGCAACTGAGCGATCTGCTGCCCCTTCGTGATCGACTCCGGCATCGGCTGCCCGTGCAGCTCAGCCAGCTTGGGCTTGTTGTCGAACGTGTCGATGTGCGTCATGCCTCCGGCCATGTACAGCCAGATGACCCGCTTGGCCTTCGGAGCGAAGTGCAACGGGTTCAACACGCCAGACCATTTCGGCACTTGCTTGCCGCTCACCGCATCTGCCGCGATGCCGTCGTTTGACAGCAGCGAACCGAGCGCCATCGAGCCCAAGCTGACTCCGGTGGACTGCAGAAAAGCTCGTCGAGCAATGTTCGTGGGAAGATTCATGGCAAACCTCTTGATCGCAGAGCGATGAGTCGGATGATCGGGTTCGAACGCAGACTAACCCGAAGCGCCCGCGAGGGCGGGCGCGTCACAGACACACGA
>SYJG01000331.1 GCA_005798445.1 Planctomyces sp. | reverse complement strand
CTACGGACTAGCCGTTCTCCTCCCGTTGCTCTCCACCCCGTCTCACGACGACGCAGTTACGTTCGGATACAAAGTTCAAACCAACTTCGACGAGGACTTACACCTCACTGATTCAATCCACTTGCAAACGCACTAGCCCACTCGCTCCGCGAGTGGGAGCTTTGGTGTTCGGCGCACAACTGGCAAAAAGCTCCGCCTCGTGGAACGAGGCGGCTACGTTCTCACGCTTGCAGCCTACGGACGACTCGCACGACCTCAGCGACGGCAACGTCGATTTCCGCCTCGGTCGTGAACCGGCTTAGCCCGAACCGCAGACTGGCTCGGCTGAGCGAATCAGAAACACCCATCGCTCGCAGCACATGGCTCGGCTCCGGCTCAGCGGTCGAGCAGGCGGAGCCGGAACTCACGGCGATCTCTTTGAGGCTGCTCATCAACGCCTCGCCGTCCACGCCAGCGACGCTGAAGTTGAGGTTGTTCGGCAAGCGTTCGCTCAACGGCGGGCCATTCAGCGACAGCCGTTCAAGTTCCGATTGCAACCGCTGCCACAGACGGTCGCGCAGATCGGCAAGGCGAGCGGGGGATGTCAATCCCCCGAGTTTTCC
This sequence comes from Planctomyces sp., assembly GCA_005798445.1. Lineage (GTDB taxonomy): Bacteria > Planctomycetota > Planctomycetia > Planctomycetales > Planctomycetaceae > SXKJ01. Next base: position 9,862 of record SYJG01000331.1, on the reverse strand, counting down.
GTCGTACTGATCAGTGGCCAGTTCGCACGCCACCCCGAAGCCAACAATCAGCGGGACCGGCAGCGTACCGCTGCGCAGATGCTGCTCGTGACCGCCGCCATCGAAGAGCGGTTCGAGCGGAATGCGTGGGCCGTCTCGCCGTACGACCAGCGCGCCGACTCCTTTCGGACCGTGAAACTTGTGAGCGCTCAGCGACAGCAGATCGACCGGCAGTTGCTGAAGATCGACCGTGATCTTGCCGATCGCCTGTACCGCGTCACAGTGCAACAGCACGCCGCGCTCGCGGCAGATACGGCCGATCTCGGCCAGCGGGTTGATCGTGCCGACTTCGTTGTTCGCCAGCATGACGGAGACCAATTGCGTCTGCGGAGTGATCGCGTCGGCGATTTGTTGCGGATCGACGCACGCGTGATGATCGACTGGCAGGATCGTGACACCGACTCCCTGCCGCTTGAACCGCTTGGCGACATCAAGCACCGACGGATGTTCGGCGGCGTTCGTGACGAAATTTGTGAGCGGCACGGCGCTAGCCGCCGGTGTCGTCTTTCTCGCTCTCGTTCGACCGGCGGCTAGCGCCGTTCCGCTCAAACCCCCTTTGATCGCCAAGTTGTTCGCTTCCGTCGCGCCGCTTGTGAAGACGATCCACTCCGCCGGACAACTCAGCAGCCGAGCCACTTGCTCGCGAGCACGCTCGACCACCTCGGCCGCTCGCCAACCGAACGCGTGATTCACGCTGGCGGCGTTACCGTACTCCTCGGTGAAGTACGGCAGCATGGCGGCCAGCACTTCAGGAGCAACCCGCGTCGTGGCGTGATTGTCGAGGTAGATCATGCGGAGGGGTTGGGGGTTAGGGGTTGGGGAAAACACAGGACCGAACAGTGGACGTACGGCAAGACGGCGTCGATTTGCGGGCCGCTGCCGCAGACGAGCAGGTCGATTTGCCATTCGTCGATCAGACGCCGCAACGTCGCTGCGAAATCCCCCTCGGCGACGTGCGTCAGGATGCCGTAGTTCATCGTGCGATGATCGGTCGGTGCGAGATGCTCGTGCAACTTCAGGCGAGCGGACTCGGTGCGTGCCGCTGTTTGCTGTGCGAGCGCATCCGCAGAAACTCCGCCGTGCCACGCTTCCGGCCAGCGATCCGGTTCAACGACATGAGCCAGCCAGCATTTCGCATCGCGCCACAATCCACTGCCGACAAACGTCATCAAACGATCGCCAGCGGAGTCGCTCAAGTCGTCGGCGAGGAGCACATGCGGCGGTTCACTTTCGTCATCGCTGACTCTGTGTCGTTCTACCAGCACGGGACACTTTGCCAATCGCAGGAGCCTCAACGAGGTTGATCCCAGTCGACTCACAGCCACGTCATAACCAGCACGACGCGCCAGCGAGTGGTCGTCGTTGCCAGAACTGGAACCACTCGCTGGCGCGTCGTGCTGGCCCTCTTGATTCTTGAAATCGCTCGACTGAGAGCCGGCACCGACCACGATCAAACTCGCCGACCACTCATCCGCTTGCTGCAGCAACTCCTGCCAAGCAACACCGCCGAGAAGACTTGTCTCGCATTCGACTCCCGCCTCGCGAGATTCGTCGGCCAATGAGTTCAGCCGTTCGGACAAAAGCCCGCTGAAGGAACTGATCTGCTGAGGCGACGCGGGAACCTGCGTCAGATCGAGTCCGTCGATGACGGCGCACAGATGCAACTCGCCTCGCTGAGCGGCCGCGATCTCGATGCCACGCTCGACGAGTTGCCGAGCAGTCGCCGGCACGAATTCGTCCGACGACAGGTCTCGCAATTCCAGATCCAACCCCACGAAGACTCTGCGAAAGTACATGTCACCCGCCTTTGTCCAACTCGGTCTCTCAGTCGGCGGATCAACATAGCCCGGCGAATCCTCCGGCGAAAGCACTCGGCGGACTGACCACTCGGGTACGCCTCGGCCGAGCGAAACCCGCATTCTCACGTTTTTGTTTGGCAGGTACTCTCCCCACGATGACGTGAACCAGCGGGATCGTCCGCGACGGATGCACAACTCGAAAGGAGTCTCTCATGCCGACTCACACGCAAGAACCGGAACAGGCCACCTTCGTCGAGACCGCGCTGAAGCTCAGCGGCAAGAGTGACGACGAAGCCAAACGGACAGGAGCGCTCGACCGCGCCGACGAGCAGGTCGAGGCGATGTTCGCCAAGAAATATCAAACCGGCGGCAGCCCCGTGCATCGTGCCGTCTGGGAGGACAAGTTTCCGGTCGAGCTATTCGTCGCCCCCGAACCGACAACTCCGCCGGAATGCCAGAAAGTCATGGACGCTTCGCTCGAAGTTGTCCGTCGCCACGTCCGCGCGAAGACGCTGCTTACCGAGCAACGCAAAATCACCGACACTGTGCTGCGAGAACTTGGTGGCGCCGGCTACTGGGGCTTGCTGGTCGATCGCGAGTTTGGCGGCTCAGCCGCGCCGTTCATTGCGTTCGCGAGATTCCTGCGACAGATGGCGACCGTTGATCCGACCATCGCGGGTTTGGCCTCGGTGCATGGCTGCATCGGCGCGGTCGATCCCGTGCGTGCGTTCGGCTCACCGTCACAGAAGGCGAACCACCTGCCGAAGTTGGCCAGCGGGCAACGTCTCTCGGCGTTCGCGCTGACCGAGCCTTGCGCCGGCTCCGACCTGACCGCACTCAAAACCGAAGCCAAACTCGAAGGGGACAATTACGTCGTCAACGGCGAGAAGCTGTTCATTACCAACGCCATCGCCGGGCGGACGATTGGGCTCGTCTGCCTGATCGACAAGAAACCGGCCGTGCTGATCGCCGACCTGCCCGATCAAGAAAACGACGAATTCCAAACGAAGCGATACGGGCTGTACGCACTCAAGCACTCGTACAACAACGGCCTCGTCTTCAAGAACTTCAAGGTCCCGAAGGACAACTTGCTCGATGCCGGCCGAGGCGACGGGCTGACCATCGCCTATCACGGCCTGAACCGCGGCCGAGTCGCCCTCTGCGCGAACGCCGCCGGCACGATGCGGGCCATGCTGGCGAACATGTTGCCGTGGGCACGCTTCCGTAAGACCTACGGAGCGATGATTGAAACGCGCGAGCTGGTCCGCCGCCGCTGCGGTCGGATGGCGGCGATGATCGTCGCCTGCGACGCGCTGGTCGATTGGTGCAGTTGGCAATTGGACGAAGGCTTTCGCGGCGAGATGGAGTGCATCATCGCCAAAATCTTCGGCAGTGAGTGCCAGAAGGAAGCGGCCATCGAGCTGTTCATGAAAACGCACGGCGGCCGAGCGTTCCTGCACGGCCACCTCTTCGGCGATAACGTCCACGAGTTCCTCGCCCCCTGCATCTACGAAGGCGAAGGGGAGATGCTCGGCATGGCGTTCCTCAAGTCGCTCATCAAAGAGCACGGCACGAAATACTACGAGCCGATTGGCAAAGCGATGGCCGCCGCCGACATCAAGAATCCGAACGCGATCACACCGGGGAATCTGTGGGCCATTCGTGGAGCGTTGTGGCCCTACGCGGGTTGGCGGGTGAAGCAAATCCTCGGCGCGGCGTCCAAGCCGGTGATCCCGTCCGGAGGACCGAACAAGCTCCGCGAACACGCCGAATGGGCGGCCAGCCAGTTGCAAAAGTCACGCATGGCGGTCGATGGACTGATGCAGAAATTCAAGCTCGGCCTCGCCGACCGGCAATGCTCGATGGCCGAGTTGTCCGCTCGCATCCAAGACCAAGTCGTGATGCTCGTGACGGCCATGTGGGCCGCGCGCCGCAACGACGAGTTGATCCACACGGCCGCCGATGTCCTCTGCCAAGACCTCCGCCGCAAACTGACCGGCGCGCGGCCGAGCAGTTCGTACTTCAAGACCGTCACAAAGCTCGGAGAAGCGATCGCCGCTGGCGGCTTCTCCGCCATCGCCGACATCGACGAGAACGAGATCCTGATGCCGTACTGATGACTTCAATCGCCGCTCATCCACCAAAGTGCAGGACTTCAAGTTCTGAAATTCGGGAGAACTCGGAAACATTGGCCGTCAGTACGGCATGGTCGTTCGCCAGCGCTGATGCGGCGATCCACAAATCATGCGCTCCGATCATTTGCCCGCGCACGAGCAGGTCCGCGAAAAGTCGGGCATGAATGCGAGCGATCTCGCCATCGATCGGAATGCTTGGAATGGATGAGAGAATTGCATCGACAAACGCAGAACGACGCGATCGACGTTCAGGGCTATTGGCTCGATGAACTCCGACCAACAATTCGGAGGTGGTCATCACGCTCAAAAAGACTTGGCCGTAATCCCGCCAACGACTCAGATCGACCGCTCGTCTCTTTCGTTCCGACTCGATGAAGACGCTGCTATCAACGATCAGTCCCATCGCGAGACTTCCGTCGGCAAAGCCGCCGCTGACGATTCCAGTTCGGCGGCAAAAGTTTCCAGATCGTCTCCCAACGACGGGAGTGCGGTCAGCAATTGTTCGAGGTCGCTCACCAAAAACGGACGGTCGACTCCCGACGGAGTCAGCCAGGCGACAATCCGATCCGACTCCTCCAAGGCGACGGATGCGCCGAGCGCAGTGACTTGGCGGAGGGCGCGGCGAAGATCACTGGCTGCGTCAGCCACATTCAATCGGTTCATGATTTCGGCTCCGTTTGCGATCAGGGCGTCGGCGTCAGCATACAACGAGAATCGGCGATCAACCACATTTTGAATCGATCAAATTTGAGTTTGCTCACTTCTGCTTCCGCCCGTCCCACCAGCCGATCAACAGCGGCAGGAACACGAGGTTGCCGATCAGGCCACCAAGCATCGCCAGGCTGACCAACAATCCGAAGTAGACCAGCGGGATGAAGTGCGACAACGCTAGCACGCTGAAGCCGGCCATCAGGCCGGCGTTGGTGTAGACCAAGGCTCGGCCGACGTGCTTGTGCGTTTCATGCAGAGCCTCGTGGACACGCAGGCCACGAGCGCGTTCGCGGCGATAGCCGTCGATGTAGATGATGCTGGAGTCCACCGTCAGTCCCATCGAGACGCAGGCGATCATCGCCGTCGCGATGTTGATTGGCAGACCGATCCAGCCCATCAAGCCGATGACCAGCACGTTGGGAAACAGGTTCGGGACCAGCGACATCAATCCGAACGGCAGGCTCCGAAACGCGAACCACATCATGCTGGTGATGCCGATCGTAGAGACCGTGAAACTGGTCCATTGGTCGTCCATCAAGCTTTCGATAAGGAACGTCAGCAGCACGAACAGCCCGGTTGCTTTCGGAGCGGCCGCATCCGGGTCGAGTTTCGCGAACTCTGCGTGTGCCAGCCGCTCGACGTCGGCGATCAACTGGAGCTTCGATTCCGAAGGCTGCCGCTCGTACGCTCGCAGCACCAACCTCATGCGGTGCTGGCCGGGGTTGTAGAGGCTGCTGATGAACTCCGGCTGAAACGAGCTGAGCAATTCGAGACGCTCGTTGAGCGTCGCTGTCTTGAGAAACGGAAAGCTGGTGGTCGGCAGCCGTTCGGGGATGAGGCTCAGGCCATCGGTGATCGCGGTCACTTTCGAGAGGCGGCCGGCGTGCTGGCTTTCATCGCCGGACGTGCCGAACTCGCGCCGCAGTCGCTCGGCGAATGTCGCCACGCGGTCGAGGTACTCGGCATCAAGCTCCTCCGGTGCGGCGAAGTTGACTTCCCAAGTTCCCGCTCCGCCGAGCCGCGTCTCGACAAAATTCAGCGACCGCACGATGGGACTGCTGGCTCGGAAGTTCTTGCTGAAATCGGTCTCGACGCGCAGACGCAGGAAGCCCAGTCCGGCGAAGAGCACCACGAACAGCGAGACGGTCGCGACTCGCTTCGGATGATGTTCGACCCACAGCGTGATGCGAGCCAGGATGCCACCGACGTACCGATCCGCAGCCGAAGGAGGCGGCTCGTCCGGCAACCGGCCGAAGAGCAGACATCCGGGCAACAGCACGGTGATCGCGACCAACACCACCAACGATCCCAGCGCCATCATCAGACCGAAGCTGGCCACCGGATTGATGTGACTGGTCATGAGCACCGCGAAGCCAAACGCGGTCGTCGCCACGGACCACCAGACCGGTTTCGCTAACTCCAAGATCGAATAGCCGAGAGCCTCCTCGTGCGGGTGAATGCGGTGTTGCTCGCGAAAGAACAGCAGGACGTGCATCGACGTCGCCACGCCGATGATCGTGATCAGCGAATTGAGCATCGAGCTGACCATGCTCAGCCGCAGGCCGCTCAACACCAGTAGAGCCTCGGTCCAGACGATGCTCACCAGGACCACCAACACGGTCAGCATGACCCAGCGCAGCCACAGCATCGCCAGCACGATCGCGAAGCCGATGAGCGGCAGCCAGTTCACAAAATTCAAGATCGCGATGAACGCCAAGCGCGGCACCAGTTGCCACTGAATGGCCTCCAGCAGCAGCAAGAGCACGAACGCCAGCACCGCCAGTGAGACCAGGAACAGCTTGCGGCCATCGTCCTCGACGTACCGAAACATGTCGTGAATCTGAGCCGGCTCGCCAACCACCATCGCCGGTGGATCGTGTTCGTTGGCGAGCTTCCGCACCGCCGCAATGGTCTCGCCGCGCGTCACGGGCGAGTCTTTTTCACCAACCAATCGGAGCACGATCGCCGTCGTGCGGGCGTCGCTCCCCAACAGGATGCCGCCAACCATCTCCCGGATTTGCTCGCGGCCATACGGAAACCTCAAGGCTTGCGCCAGATGCTGAGTGCTCTTCGCCGAGACGCCGGGAACCTCGCTGAGTTGCTCGGCGAAGTCGATGATCCGGTCGCTGGCGTCAGACGTCAGTGCGGCACTTTCCGGTTGAAACAAGTCCGGCTCGGAGTACGCGACGATCAGAAACTCGTCGCCGCCAAAGGTGCCGCGACTGGCCAGAAAGTCGCGCAGATGCGGATTGTCCGTCGCGTACAACGATTCGATCGACTGCTCAAACGCGAGTCGTCGCGAGATCGGCCACGCGGCGACCGTCGCCACGAGCGCCAGCAGCAGCAACGTCCCACGCCAGCGCAGCAGCGAATCGACAATCCGTGTCAGCAGCGGGGAATTGGCCTCAGGCAACATGCGCGGAGAATAGCGGAGGCTGCCAAACCGATGCGAGTAGGATGGGCACAAGGAGATGAACGATTTGGCGAGCGGAGGGTGTCAACCCTCCGAGGCTTCATGGCTGCGATCGAAGACTCGAAGTGCCAATGTTTCCAACGAGGCGGTTGGTATCGACCCGCTAGCACGACTTCGGGAAGTGATTGCGTCCCCGTTCCTTACTGCTCCACACGAATGACCGCGCGGCGGTAGCGGGTCAGTGGCGGCGAACCGCTGTCTTGAAGTTCCAGAATGATGTGGAGCATTTGATTGGCGGCATCCGCGGGAATGGTCACTCGCGCTTGTTGGGTGTCGGCACCGGCGATTTTAACGGAGCTGCGGTACGAGGACGCTTCGGGATAAAACCACCAGCGAGATTGCAGCGAGTCTCCGTCGGGATCGGTTGAGCCGGCGGAGGAGAGTTCGACGATGCTGTCCGGCTTCGCGCTGAGGACGAGCGTGTCTCGGCCCGGTTGGCCGCTGAGCAGCGGACGTGGTGGATGATTAGCGGTGGTCGGCGATTTGACGCACCAATCCAGACGCGCGGCGAATTCATTTTGAAACGCGGGGCGCCAACGCCACACGGTCGCACGCGCGTCCTTCACGTCGCCGACTTTGTCTGTCGTACCCCGAAAGAGGCGATCACGGTCCGGCTCGAAGCGTCCGCCCCAGCCGCCCCATTCGGGATAATCGGGGTCGCTCAGTCCAAACGGCAGGAAAAAGAACCACGACGGCGTGTCCCCTTCTTTGATCGCGCTGTGCGGGTTCGGAACGGTCCAGGTTCGGGGCGGATACATCGCACCGAGCGGGCCGTGATTTTGGCGGATGTTGGATTCCATCCAGTCGCGTGACACGAGCGATTCGTCGCCGCCGAGGTACAGGCCACGATAGGCCGCCTCGCGCCGGTCGCGGCCGGCAGGGACGCGAGCCAGGATGTAAAACAGGCCGGGGAACTCCGACAGTATCCAGTCGGCGATGCGGTCCTGATCACCAATGTCGTACACACGGACTTTCTCGGCGAAGGCCTTGAGGCCATTTGCGCCATGATCGTGACGTACTCGCCACAACGCCTGAGCCAAATCGGTCTGGCCGCCCCAAATCACGATGTTCAATCGGCGTGAGTCCGCTCGTTCGGCACAGGTGACGATCCAGCGTGAGCCTTCCGTGTCATGTCCTTCGCCGATCACGTCGCGGCCACGCTTCGGGTTGCCCGACTTGATGACTTCGCGCAACCGTGCGGCCTCCGGGAAACCCTCCATATGTTGCGCGAGGTTCTCACGAACTTGCCCGTAGACGTCTACGATCTCGCGAATGAGCTGCGGTTTGGTCCCTGTCGTTTTGAGTTCGTCGAGCGTGGGGGCTGACGCGATCAAGCCTTCGATGTCGAATTCGTTGCAATGCACCATCAGCCGGATCAGCGACTGCTGATCGTCCGGATCGCCACCGCCGATGTCCGTGAGCACGATCAACCGCGGCCGGCTGGATGTGACCGGCAGATCCGCAGCGTGAACTGTCAGCGACCACAGCCATGCGATCACCAACAAGATCACCGTCGTGATGCGTTTGACTGCCATTCGTCGCTCTACTCGCCAGCCGCTATCTCGCCAGCAGCTTGGCAATCAGGAATTCGTTCGCGCTGGCGTACTTGTCGGACTTGGAGTTGCCGGGGATCAACAGGTGGCACTCGTGGCCGAGCTTGTCGGACTTCTCTTTAAGCTTCACGCCGTAGACCGGGTGGTGAATGCCGTGGCCGGCGTCTTTTGAGGGGAGCGTCATGTCTGCTCCGTAGGTCATCAGCAGCGGCGGATCATTGACATCGACGTGGTTGTAGGCCGAGAACTCGACGTACAGCGGTCGATACTTCTCGTAGTTGGTCAGTGCGCCCTCGATCGTTTTCTCTCCGACAGCCATGTTGATCATGCGGTGCTTAAGCACGTTCGGCCCCAGCCACTCTTCACACACCTTCGGGTCGATGGAAACTTGACCGCCGATGACGGCCGCGGCGCAGACTCGTGTTGATTCACGCAGCACCGGGTCGGTGGCCTTCGGGTCGGCAAGGTCATCGTGCAGCAGCAACCACATCGACGTGCAGGCTCCGGCGCTTCCGCCGGTCAGCGCGATGTGTTTCGTGTCGATGTTCCATTCGGCGGCCTTCGTGCGGATAAACTGAATCGCTCTCGCGGCGTCATGCACGGGTGCCGGCAATGGGTTGTCTGGTGTCAGCCGATAATTGATCGCCGCGTAGGAAATCCCTTTGTCGAGAAACGGTTGGAAGGCTTTCGGATCTTGCTTCTTGTCGCCGGCGGTCCAGCCACCTCCGTGGATGTATACAAGCAGCGGACGCGCCCCATCCCCTTTGGCTTTGTAGAAGTCGAGGACATTCCGCTCGTGTGGGCCATAGGCGGCGTTGGCTTGTGTCGGTTCCAGAGTATTGGATTCATCGGCCGCGAACGATGATGAAAAACTCGTCACAGCGGTCAAAAGGAGGACGATGGCGGTGCAGGACTTCATGGAGTGACTCCGAGCTTTCAGGAGGAAGATTCGGCGATTCATGCCACGAGAAGCGGGACGGAAACTAACTCGTCGCATCCGCCTCGTCGAGCGTGTCAAGCAGTCGTTGACGGTTGCCGATCACATCGCGGTCAAATGGCCGAAATGCCTTTTCTTCAATCGCGAAGTTGCTATCCTCTCGCCCACCATTCGCCTTCGAGGCGACGAGTAATTCGGGGCGGTAGCTCAGTTGG
>SYJG01000330.1 GCA_005798445.1 Planctomyces sp. | reverse complement strand
GTGCATTCTCCGCACAATCGGGGGGCTGACGCCGCCCCGCTCGCCTAAATCTGTCGCGTCTTATTTTCCGAGGTCCGCATGTCAGCGACGCTTCCCAGTTCGAATTCGGCGCACTCCCCATCGGACGTGATTTGGTCGCGCGGAGGGGGAAGCTTTCGGCGATTGGTGTGGAAAGAACTGAATGAGGCTGTCGGCATCTGCGTCGTCTTCGCGTTGGGAATCGTGATCGCCGGCGTGTGGGCTCGGTTCGAGTTTGCGACTCACGGTGCAATGTTTACGCGGCCGATTCTGCTGCTCATGATCGCAGAAGTCCTCTTTCCGATGATTGTCGGAGCGCGGGCGTTTGCGAGAGAAATGGAAAGTGGATCCTGGGAATTGCTTCGCTCAGCCGGTGCGTCCGCGTGGGATGTGTGGCTGAGCAAGCTGCTGGTGACGTTTCTGTGTTCCGTGGGAATTGCACTGCTCAGCGGCCTGGCGATTTCCCTGTCCCTTTTCCAGGGCATTCTCGGCGGCATTACGGGGGGGCAGTTGCGGCTCTTGCTGGTGCTGACCGTGTCGATGCAATGCTCGCTGTGGTTGAGACGATCATGGTTGGCGATGTTCGTCGCGACCGCGCTCGCGACGCCGCTTGTGTATCTGACGACTTATCTGGTGCCAGAATGGTTTCAACGCCGGATATCGGGATTGCCGATTTCCAAGGTGATCAGCTTCCTGATCTTGAGTGACTTCACCGTAACTGTCCTCGTCATGCTTTTCGTCGCGTTGCTCTGGATGACTCAGCTATGGCAACTGCGCCGAGAGCTGCTGGATCATCCGGCGATCTACGATTCGCGGCGCTGGAACAAGGTTTTTGGTCGGATGTTTTGGAAGGAAATGCTGGCGGTGCGGGACTTCTGGCTGGCAGTCATGGGGATTCTGATCCTGCTCGATGTGTGCGCATTTTGGGGATTTCGCGAGGCAGAGACTCGTGAAGTCGCGATTGTCTCGCTCGGCGTGCTGATGCCGCTGCTACACTCGCTGGGCTGCGGAGCGATCACGTTCGCGCTGGAACGAGAAGATGGGACTCAGGACTGGCTGCGACGCATCGCGGCCCCAACCGGTGCCGTGTTCGCCGCCAAGTTGTTGATCAGTCAGGTCAGCATCGTGTCGCTGACCACTTTGGTGTTGCTCGGGACACACGCAGTGGCCATCGCACCAGCGAATCAACTCAACAGTCACCAATGCGCGATGCTTTTAATGGCGGTAACGCTCAACGGAGTCGTCAGCCTGGGAGCCTCGTTGCTGACTCGACGAGTCCTCCCTGCGATGATCTTGGCGTTCGTGGGAGTCGTGGCGATCGACTTTTGGATGATCGGCATGGCCGTCACATACGCCCCCATTAATAAAGATCCTGTTGCGGTGTACTCGATTGCGATCCTGTTGTGGCTGTTGATCGGCATGGTGTTGATGGCGGTCGAGTGGCGACTGGCAGATCGCTGGCTCAACGAGCGGCCATGGTGGTCGCGGCGCAGGCATGGCGAGACTCCGCGCGGAACGCCGTTCCGTGGGGCAGAATTTTGGTTCGATTGGTCGTCGTCGCCAGAGAAGAAAGGTTTTGGACGCTTGATGTGGCGCGAATGGATGGAAGTTAAGGGTTGGCTGTGGACGCTTCCAATGATCTTTGCACCGTCGATCTTCTTCAACATGCTGAATGCCGCTCGCCGCGTTGGTCCAAGCCCGTCTTGGCTTGTCGAGTACATTTTGTTTCCTACATGTGGCCTCATGACGTTTGGCTTTTTTGTGCTGCCAGCGCTGTTGGGCGTGTGGGCGTTTCATCACGATCAACGCCAGGGCTTGTTTCGTTTCCTGGCAGATCGAGGTGGCTCGCCACGTCAGATTTGGTGGAGCAAACAAGCCGTCTGGCTGATCTTGGCGCTCGTGTTGGCCGGATTGGCCGGCGCGATCACGGAGGTGCAATCCTCGGTTTCGCAGCGAGAAGGATTGGCACCGGGACAGTTGACTGGGCTTGCGTTGGTCTTCGCGTTGCAGAGTTACGCGGCGGGACAGGCGATGTCTCAATGGAATCGCAGTGCCTTGATTTCAACGTTTCTCGCCGGAGTGCTGTCACTGCTCCTTGGCGGTTGGATGCAATTGCTGGTGCAAGTGGATCACGCACCGTGGCCGTATCAGCTCGGAGCGGCGGCAATCCTGTTCTTCGCCAGTTGGCGGAGTTCGCGCGACTGGCTGGAGGAGCGTTGGTCGTGGCGCGCGTGGCTGCGGATCGTTTTGAGCACCGCGCTGCCGTTCGTCGGATTGGTGCTGCTACTGGAGCTTCAAGGCTATCGGGTGTGGGATACCCTGCGGAATTGGCCGATGTTCCGCTGAACTTCATTCGGCCCCGATACCAGCACGACGCGCCAGCGAGTGGCTCCGTCGAACATCACTCGCTGGCACGTCGTGCTCATTTGAAACAGCCTGCGGAGACAACGTTGCGTTCTCAAAAATCCGACACCGGTTCACCGTCGGAACGATTTGCGAGCCGGCGGAGAGTGGCTTGCTCGATGCTCTGGTTGACGAATCGGATCGAGCCGTCTCCCAGCATGAAGTGTGCTCCGCCCGAGTGATGGCTGGAGAACCCGCCCACGTGTTCGGCAGTGATTGGTGTCGCACTCGCAGAGTCCCCTTGCAACGGAAACTGGTGCCGCAGTGCCATGAGGTTGAGGTTGATCGAGTCGCCGGTGTTGCGAAGAGTCGCTCGCGAGCCGCTGATCCAACCGAGCTCGTCGAGCTGCAGCGCCTTCTCGCCGACGAACAGCGTGTTGCTGCTGCCGTCAGTCACCGAGTCCAACGGCACGGCGAGATTCAACACAAACGTCCCATGATTGCCGTGGTCGATCGGAGATTCCGCATCGTGATGCACTCCGGCGAAGTTGGTCGCCGCCCCGTTGTGGTTGTGACTGGTGGGGCCTCGGAAGTCGCTGGGGCAGAGGTAGGTCGCGATCACCAGTTTGCGGGCTCTTTCGTTCTTCGGATCGTAGGCCCCGACACTGAAGTCGATCGAGCGGAAGGCATTCTGATGCTCCAGATAGGGCAGAATCTGAACGGCCCAGCTCATGTGATAGCCGTTCGGCTCGGAGCGAACCGGCCCCGTCAGATTCACGCTGCCGGGAGGCAGGACGTTGTGGGCCATCTCGTAGTTGTGAATCGCCAGCCCGATCTGACACAGGCTGTTTTTGCACTGCGTCTTCCGAGCCGCCTCGCGTGCCGATTGCACGGCTGGCAGCAACAGCGCGATCAGGATCGCGATGATCGCGACCACGACCAACAACTCAATCAGAGTAAAACCGCTGTGCCGGCCCTTTCGGGAGACCCGCGAGCGAGTGAGCTGAATTTGATGAGGCATGACCAAGTCCTTTCCGAACAAAACAAAAATCTCAAATCTCAAATTTCACAGATCGATCTGCCGCACTCGCCGCGTGCGTGACCGATGTGGCAAGTTCACTGGGAAGTCCGCCACGACGGTGACTTCGCGGCGTTGCGGGGCATCTTTGACCGGCCGAATTTCCACAACCACATTCGCGGCATGTTGGCCGTCAAGTTCCTTGGCCGGTATCAACCAGGTGAACCCCTCGGACTTCGCATCCACTTTCAGTCGCTGACCCGCTTGATCGAAGGCCGACTCCGCCAACCATCGCGTTTGTGCGACAAACATCTCGCGTTGAGCCTGCCGGTGGTGCATCAAAGACATCCGCAGCAACAGCATCCCGATCGTCGACACAATCGCCAGAGCAATCAACACGACCAGCAGCGCGATGCCGGCTCGCTGCCGAGTTGTGGTGCGGGGGTCTCGCCTGCACGGTATTTGATCTTGTCCTCGCATCACGATCTCACTTCTCCAGAAGGCAATTCACTCGCACGATTTTCAGCTTCACTTTCGTAGAGGCAGTTTCAAAACCAGCACGACGCGCGAGCGAGTGGTTGTTATTCAACGTGTTGACCACTCGCTTGCGCCTCGTGCTAGGTTCTACAACCGCTTCTAGCCAGGTCTGCCAGAACGTGGGACAACCCGAATGAACCCCACGTTCTGGCGAACGTGGCTACGGCTTCTCCAATCGGTGATCACGGCCAAGCACCGCGATGACATGTTCATCGTGTCGCGGGGCGGGCGTGCGACGATTGATGGCCTCGACATTCGGTCGCCGACAGGTCAACCGCACGCTTTGGCCCAGGCTCAAACGGATCGGCTCGTCGCCGGAACTGGTCCCACCAAACAAAACCTCTCCCTCCGGCAACCGATACGTTTCTGTCCGCAGCAGCTTGTCGCCAGCCGTTTCGCGACGAATGACTTGGTTCTCCGTCGCGACATAGGCCACGGACTTCACATCCACCTCGCCACTCCGAAAGATCAGTGTGGCGGCCTGATTTTGTGTACTGATTTCCGCGGATTGCGCGGCATGAGCGTCCTCACGAAAATCATCGCCGAGTTGCAACAGCGTTTGCTGAGTCATCCAGACCTGAATCGTGCGGCCTTCGAGACGGAGCATCGTGACGATGATGGAAATCGCCGCCGTCGTGATGATGCTCGTCAGCGTGATCACCACCAGCATCTGCGTCAGCGTGATGCCGGAGCGGTCCACTCCGATACTGCCACACCCCTGACATTTTGGCGAGCCGGGTGGCGTCAGCCCCCGGACGATTTTGATGGTTCGAGAGAGTCCGGGGGCTAACGCCGCCCGGCTCGCCTGACATTCACGATTGTTGCGTGCGAGAAACGGGCGTCTCATGGTTGCTCCTTCGTTTCGAAGAACCAAGCCGCGAGACGAACCGACTGCGGAGCCTGACCGGAACGGGGCGTCCAACTCAATTGAACGGCGACTCGCTTGGACGCTGCCGGCTCAGCCGGTTCAGTCACGTCCACTTTGAGGACCGCCTGCGGCAGGCGCGACTTGACGTTCTCGGACAGCGACAGCTTGGCCAACTCTTCCGTCGTGAGTTCGCTCCATTTTCGCGGCGTGAGTTGTTCGAGCAGATTCTCGGACTCACGCAGCGCCAACAGACGCTGCTCAGTCAATCGCTGCTGAAAACCGACCGACTGCATCATCGGCAGAAACGTGACCAACGCCGTGCCGAAGACCACCGCTGCCACGAACATCTCCAGCAGCGAGAAGCCGGCGCGCGATGGCCCGTGGAGCAGGTTTTCAACGTGCCAGTTCAGGCCGGGCACGTTGGAATCGTGCCCCACATTGTGAATTCGTCGTCGCATGTCACATCCCATTGTCTTTGTGCAGCACCTCGGTAGGCACCACCAAACTAACCCGAAGCTCCAGCGAGGGCGAACGCTTCACCGTCTTTCGTTTCCAAGTCCATGTCTTTCGGAGCGCCCGCCCTCGCTGGCGCTTCGGGTTCGTTTGCTCTCCTCAACTCAAATCGTTTAACAGCTTGACCAGTGGCATGAAGAACGCCACGCAGATCAGCATCACCAGAAAACCGGCCGCGACCGTGAACACGGGAACCGACAGCGTCTGCGCCATCTGCCAGCGGTGCTGCAGCGAGCGTTCTTTCGATTCCGCGAGCGCGGCCAACGCCCAATCCAGATTGTTGGCTCGTTCGGCCATCTCCAGCAGGCTGACGTCGCGGGCGTTCAATAGTCCCGCATCGCGAAGCGCCGGCCAGACTCCCATGCCAGCGGTGACGCGACCCAGCACGCGTTCCAACCGCGAGCGAATGTCGTCTTGCGGATGCTTGAGCACCATCGGCATCAGCGCTGCCGGCCACGGCATTTTCGCCACCACTGCGCCGCGTAGCCGCCGCAACAGACGTGGGACTTCCGCCTGTCGGCCGAAGCCCAATTTCCAGGCCAGCCACGTTTCCGACCAACCACGCAGATACGCCTCGCCACAGGCTCGCAACAACGCCACGGAAAGAATCAAGAACGTCGGAAGCAACACCGGCATCCACTGCACGCAGAGATCCGAGAGGGTAATCAGCCATACCGTCACATGAGGCAACGCGGTGTCGAAACCCAAAAAGATCTGCTTGAACTGTGGGATGATGTAGTACATTACGAACGACACGATCGCCGCGGCCACGACGACCACGGACCACAGCCAGATGCCGGTGCCACTCGCGTTTCCAACCACCGAGTCTCCCTTGAGCGACTGCGTCTGCCGCACGGCACATTCGCGCAACGTTTCGGCCAGCGTGCCCGTCTGCTCGGCCACGCGTACCGACATCAGATCGGACGGATCGAGCAATCGGCGTTGTGCCGCCAAAGCGTCGGACAGCGATTCACCGACGCCGATGTCGCGAGCCACCTCCAGCACCTGCGAGCCAAATCGACCCGGATGCGACCGGCCCCAAGCCATCAGTTCCGTCGCCAACGGTCGTTGCTTTTGAGTAGTCGCCGCCAGGAACCACAAGAAATGAGTTCGCTGAGCGCGCGACTGCACCACACATCGCATGACGAACAGGGCAATCAGTCCCGGCAGCACGAACGCCACGAACAACAACAACAATTGCCCGGCCGACGACGAGATGCTGTCCAAGGCCGCTGCCATCACTCCCAACATTGCCAACGCCAGCGATCCCGAAAGAAATAGCATCACGATCAGCGACACACCCTCCAACGCGCTGACACGCCGCTTCAACTGATCTTCGGAAATCACCGAACCCATTCCGCCAGGAATCAGCTTCGCCACATCAGCCAATCCCTTCTCACCGAGTTGTCGTGTCATCGCAAAACGACTTACAGACCGGCACATTTCCTGAGACTTCCAACTGATGACCAGTTGAAGCAGGCACCACAATGCCGCAGCCGCGCTCAAGGCCAACTTCGGTTGACCGTTGGCACCAACGATTTGAAACGCGTCGATGGACAACACGGCAGCAATCACCACGCCGCCAAACCACATCCACTGTGTCCAACGACTCACTCTGGCGAATGGCACCAGTTCCACTCCGGCCCGCTCGTCACCCAGCCAAGTCCGCACACGCTTGGCCATTCGCCACGTCCAGACCGACAGTGCCAACGACACCACCAGCAGCACGGCTGAAACGGTCAATGCAATGATCGGCAAAGTATCCACGGCATTCCTCTCGTGGGGCAGGTTTTCAACCTGCCCGGCACCATCGACGGGCAGGTTGAAAACCTGCCCCACGGCTCTCAAATCAAATCATTCAGCAATTTCACCAGCGGCATGAACAGAGCGATCACGGTCAGGCCGACAGTGACACCGATGGCGATAGTCACGGCCGGTTCGCACACGATCGCCAGCGTGTGTGAGTGGACTCGGCTTTGAGCACTCAGCACTTCGCTGGCGTTTTGCAGTCCTTCGGCGAAGTCGTCTCCCCGATCCGCCCAGCGAAACAGATGCAGCAGATCTTGTGGGAAGCGGCCGATCCCCGTCGCCGCTTCGGTCAGTGACTCACCGGCTTCGACGCGAGTCGCCAGTTCCAGACACGCTTCGCGCAGATCGACATCACGAACACTTCCCGCGGCGAGCCGCATCGCTTCCGGCAGACCAACTTGATACTTCACCAACAAGCTCAGCAGCCGGCAGAACTCGCCCAGCGCAGCCGATCGCCGTGCCTCGCCGAACAACGGAATGCGGCTGACCAAAGCGTCCCGCGCACGCTCCCAGCCCAGCGAATCACTCACGATCCAGGCCAACCACGCGGCCACCACCAACGACGGCAAAAACCACCAGCCAAGAAAACTCATGAAGTCCGACCACAAAAGAATCGCCCTGGTGATTCCCGGCAACTCTGTGCCGAACGCGAGAAAAATACTTTTGAACTGCGGCAACAACCATGTCGTGAGAAAGCTCAGCAACAGCCACGCAGCGAAAATCAACACCCCAGGATACGCCATCGCGACCCACAACTGTCGCCGCACATCGGCCGTCGTTCGCAAGTGCACGACGCATTCGTTGAGCAACGTCGGCAGTTTGCCGGTTCTTTGCCCAGCGAACAACATCGCCAGGAAGTATCGCGGCCACGAACCCTCCGCCTCACGAGCCACCGCACCCAGTGATTGCCCGCGATCCAGCCGTTCGCTGATCGCCAGCAACCAACGCCGCATGCGATACGACGGAACTTCCTCGCCGAGAGCTCGCAATCCGGCCGACAGTGGCAAGCCGGCTCCGGTCACGTTCGCCATTTGACCCGCCAGCAACTCGGTATCCCCTCCGCTCATTTTTTCAAACGGCAGGTGACGGGAGGACGAGGCTCCCGCCGAGCCGCCAACCTGTGAGACGAACGGTTCGGCAGGAGCCTCACCCTCCCGGTCAACCGTCAACTCGATCACCTGCCAGCCGCGATGAGCCAACTCCTGATGAGCCACGTCCATCGACGGAGCCGAGAGGTCTCCCTCGACCGTTTGGCCGTTCTCATCAGTCGCTCGATATCGAAATCGCGTCATGGCGATGAACCTACTTTGGAGTGCGGCGGCCTGAGCCGCCGCTTTTCAACACGCGAAATCTGTTCGCATCATCCACGTCTCAACAAGTACAGAACGTCGCTGAAAAGCGGCGGCTCAGGCCGCCGCACTCCAAATTTACCGACCGAATTCTCCCAGCGCTCGCAACAATTGCGACATCGGGACGAAGACCGCCAGCGCATACGTCAGCACCGCCGTCCCGCCAACTCCCACCACCAACACCGTCGGCAACATGATCCGCAACCAGTCGGAATCTGAGGCCGCTCGCTGACGCAGCACGTCGGCGACTTGTCGCAACGTCGAGATCAACGTCCCTTGTCGCTCGCCGCAGATCAGCATCCACGAGACAAACGGCGGCAGTTCGCGACCGACCGCCAAACAATCGGCCAAGGAATGCCCCGCTCGGATGCCCTTCGAGATTCGCGAAGCGACTCGCTGCAGCGACCAATCACCCGCCGCTTCAGCCGCCAGCAGCGCCGCGTCCGGCAGAGGGACTTGATGATCCAACAGCATCGCCAACAAGTCGCAGAAGTTGGCTCGGCGAAAGTTGGCCACGATCGAACGGATCCCGGGCAGCACACGAAACGCCGACCATGTCGTCGTCTCCGTCGTCCCTTTCAAGCCGTGTCGGCCGCGTGTCGAGAACCACCACCAACAACCCAGAACGAAAACACCTGCCGGAACGATCCAGGCCCACGACCAGAGATGTTGTTGCAGCCAGACCAATCGCCGCACCCAATCGGTTTCGGGAACCTGCAACCAGAAGAACGCATCACTGAGCCTCGGCACCCAAAATGCCACCAGCCACGCAAACAGCACTCCGGCCATCAGCACGACGAGCGCTGGATACATCAACGCCAAATCGATCCGCCGCCGCAGTTGCAGAGTTTGCTGAGCAAACGTCGCCAACGATTCCAACGCCTCCGGCAAACGACCCGTCCGCGCCCCGGCTTCAACCACGGCGCGATACATCCGAGGCAATTCGCCTCCCTCCGAATGCAACGCCTCAGCGAACGACTGACCTTCACGCAGCCGTTGAGCCAACCGCAGCATTAACACTTCCTGAGCACCGCCCCCCGACGCCCCCGCCATCGCCAAACCCGATTCAAGCGGCACCCCCGCGCGGACCAACGCCGCGATCTCTTGGTTCAGCAACGCCAGCTCTTGCAGGCTCAGCGGTTTGGCTCTGGCTTCGGTCATGTTCTGCGAACGCCAACAACTCGTAGGGTGGGTCGAGTCATCGAGACCCACCGGC
>SYJG01000329.1 GCA_005798445.1 Planctomyces sp. | reverse complement strand
CGAGGGAGACAGCCAGGCGTACTGGTTCGAGGGGAACTACAAGATGTACGAGGTTCAAAAACGCGAGCGACTCGGAGCTGACGCCGACCAGCCGCACCGCATCAAGTACCGGCCGCTGGCACGGTAGGATGGCCATTTTGTCCCGTCCTCTGAACAAGACTTGAAATAAGCGCAACGGGCAAGAGTGCCCATCCTACGAGCCTCATGCTCTGTGCATTGAAACAGAGTGAGCGATGGTGTTCGCGGAATGTGGAGAAGTACCGAGTGGTTGATGCGGTTCGGAGGCCAATCGCGTGCGACGAACCAAACCGCCCGCTCGTCGTCGTTGATCCAGAAGAGTGAGAATCGCGGGGAGCGGCACAAGCGCGATAAAAACGCTGCTCGCCACGCCGAGCGTGACGACCAAACCAAATGTGTACAGCCCGCGATGAGCCGCCAGCAGCATGCTGCCGAAGCCGACCATGGTCGTCGTCGAAGTGAGCACCAGTGAATTGATGATGCTCGGAGAGATGCGGTACCGGCGTTTGGTCTGCAAGCGGAAGTCGTGAACCATGTGAACGCCGCCGTCCATGCCCAATCCCAACAGCAGCGGCAGGACGATCAGGTTGGCGGGATTGAGATCGACGTGCATCAACCGCATCAGACCGAACATGATCGCGGCACCACCAATCGACGGCAGCAAAGCCAACAGACTGTGTCCGACCGTGGCGGAATCGATCAACCAGGTGATGGTCACGGTCATTGCCAGGTACACGAGGCCGAGCAGCGTCCAACTCACGTCCATTTGCAGCCAACGCGACAAGCCCCACACCACGGCGATCACAATCGCTGGAGGAATCAGGACGCGCATCGCTTGTTGGCGGCCGAGCAGGTCGATGATCAACGTGATCCAAATCGCCACCAGCGCGTACGACGCAGCGTCTTGATAGCTCTGCCGAATCTGTCCCGATGCCTCGAAGTTTTGGAGCGGAGTCCCCGTGACGTTCGGGTCCACCGAGCGAACGTCTTCGACGAACTCTTGCAGCGGTTCGATGTCCCAGACTTGGCTCTTGGGATAAATCTGCAGTTGCCACACGCCGGCGGGGCTGACGAAACGAGAAACCAATTCCTTGGGAAAATCATCGAGCGTGATCGGTTCGTGATTCGAGGCGTCTGCCATCGCTTGCAACTGCGCGTGCAGCGAGAAGTTCATGCGTGCCTGAAACTCGTTCAAGAATTTCATCTGGTTTTCGACCGGAAGGCCCTCGAAGCGATCCAGAAATTCATCGAGCGCGGCGGCTGCTGTCTTGGCCCAGGGTTGTTCATTGCGAGAAAGGCTCTGAAACAGCCGCTCGATCAACTGTCCCAACGCTTCGGGATTGACGATTCGTGGTTCGTATTTCACCGGAGCCAGCCGCGCGACCTCCGAATGGACTGCCTGAATCAGCAGACTCGTCTCCTTCGGCGAAGTCGATGGCAAGTGCGTCGCCAGCTCTTCAACCTTGCGCACCGACGGCAGTTCTTCAAATTGCCGCTTCAGCTCGCGAGCGCGTTCCGGCGAATCGGCGAGCGACACCGCGTACAAGAGCGAGTTCTTCGACTCACGAAAAATGCGGTCCTGCCAATCGACCGAATCGACACCTTTGGCTTGCAGGTTCAGCAGGTTGTAGTCGTACTTGATCGCAAACGTCGGCCGGCCGTGATTCCAATCGAATGCCAAGCTGCCGAGGTATCCCATGAAGCCCAGGCCCGCGAACGTGACCCACCACGGATGCCGACGAATCGTCCAACGCAGCAGATTGCCCTGAATCGGCGTTGGCAACTTGGCGAGCGGCACGTTGCGATCCACAACTTTGATCAACGGCGGCAATGCGAAGAACGAGGCGGTCGCACACAGCATGATGCCGCCGGTGGAAATGAGTCCCAGTTCGACGACTCCCAGGAATTTGGTAAACGTCGCGCAATAGAATGCCAACGCAGTCACAACGGCGACCGTCAGGATGCTGGCTCCGACGGACGCTGACGAGTTCCCCAGCGCGGCGTCGAGGTTCTGTCCCTCGTGACGAAGTTCGAGATACCGCGACAGATACATGATGGCATAGTCGCAACCCAGCCCCATCAGGATTGGAGCGAACGAAGCGGACAGAATGTTGAGATGCCCGACGGCGGCGGTCGCGAATGCAAACGACAGGATCATCCCCACGGTCAGCATCGCCGCCGCAATCAATGGATGCCGGACTCCGTGAAACCCAGCCAGCATCAGCACGATGACTCCCACGAACGACACGATCGTCGAAAGAGTCATGTCCTTTTGCGATCGAACCATCTCGTCGTTTTCGAGGACTGGGATGCCCGTCAGTCCAATGCGAACCTGAGGATGATCCGCCCGCACGTCCGCAGCGATGTCGCGCATCCGCTGAACGGCTGCCGTTGCACCGTTGAAATCTGCCTTGTCCACGACTGGGGCGACTCGCAGAAAGCCCTGCGTGCCACGCTCATTCAGGAAGTAGGTTGGCTTCGTGGCGGCATCGGCGAGGTCGCCTTCGACTTTGATCAGTTGTGGCCAGGGATTGCGGGTGTCATCCGGATTCTTCAGCGCGGCGGTCATGCTGGTTGCCAGCGAGAGAACGTGCTGACTGATCAACTGCATGATTTGTTCGTTGGATGGCCCTGCCTCAGGGGGCCGATCACCGCCGGCCACCGCCGACGAAAATCGCAACAAATTCAGTCGATGCAGCAACTGAGCGATGACCCGCTCGAGCTGGATTTCGTCGTAGTCCCCCTGAATCACCGGCCGCATCTGATTGAGCTGCGCCAGGCACATTTCCAACTGTTCCGGCGTCAGAAACTGCAATCCCTTGCGACGTAGAGCATCATGCTCGACTCGAAAGAACACGCTTTGAAAATGCTGATCGTCCTCGATGAGCCGCTCGCCCAGATCGTCGAGCACGGGAGTGATCTCGTCAGCAGAACGTCCCTCGACCACGACCACGATGTCCGAGGCTTCGCCGAAGCTCTTGGTGTATTCCAACCAGCGTTTTTGAAAGTCCGCATTGGGATCGATCAGATCGCCGCGATCGTTCTTGAATTTCAGGTTCCGCGAGGTGTAAACGCTGCTGGCGATGCAAACCGCGATCAACAGCACGATCGAAACCCAAGGCCGAGCCGTGAGGACGCGCGTGAACGACCGCAGGAAATCGCTGAAGGCAACAGCGTGACGGTCGTGCGAATCTGCCGGCATGAAACTCTCGCTCGCGATCCAAACAGTTGCGGCCGAACAAATTTCGGCCGGAAAGATCGAAATCTATGTCGAGATGAAGAGCAGCGGCAAGACGAACGAGACTCGTGGAAAGTGTGGGTGTGGCAAAAATTGTTGGCAACCGAACGAACGTAGCTGCCTTGCTCCGCAAGGCAGAGCAATCGGCCTTGTGCGTGAGTTCCTTTTCGAGCACCAATGGCCCATAGCTCCGCCTCGTGGAACGAGGCGGCTACGTTCGCCAGGAATCGTTGTCGCACCCGAAAGTGTCGAACGTACCCGACTCGTTCCACGAGGCGGAGCTGGGAGAAAATACTTTCGATGCTGATTGCCTTGAGTCGGAGGCCGCGACTCGTTTGCTCCGCCTCGTGGAACGTGGCGGCTACGTTCGCGCAGAAATTGCCGTTGTGGCGGTTTGCGAGGCAGGTCTATAACCCGCGCACTCGCTAGGCGGCGAGACCGAGCGACACGTTGCTCGTTGATGAAATTTCCACGCGTGTGCAGGGAGGCTGAGCGTGAAGACGTTTTTGATCGTCGGCGTCGAGTCTGTGGTTGGTGCGAATTTGGCGGCGAGCTTGTGCGGACAGACACGAGTTGTCGGAGTCTCGGCAGGACCGAACATCAGCTTGCCCGGTTGTGAACGAGCAACCCTCGAACGGTGCAACGCCGACGCCATCCACAACTGCTTGCAGCAAACGCGAGCGACTCATGTGATCTTCTGCGGTAGTGCCGCGCGTTCGTTTTGGTCACCGACGGGAAATTCCTTTGAGAATGCCGAGGCCATGTTGTGGGCCGCCGCGACCGCTCAAGAGAAACGGCATTTCACGCTGATTTCCTCGGATGCCGTGTTCACGGGACCGTGGATGTTTCACGACGAGACGTCCACGGCGACGTGCCCGAGTCCGGAAGCGATGGAGATTCGCCAAGTCGAAACACGCGTCCGTGAAGCGTGCGAAAAATCATTGATCGTCCGCACGAACGCCTATGGTTGGAGCACGTCCGGTTCGAAGGGTTGGTTGGAAACCCTGCTGTCGGGAATGGAAAACAACCAGCCGCTGGAACTCGATCCGATTTGCCACGCGACGCCGATCCTCGCCAGCGATCTGGCGGACTATTTGGATCCCGCTCTCGACGACGAATCGACCGGCGTCTTTCACATCGCTGGTGCGGAACGAGTCAGCCCGCATCAATTCGCGCGTCAATTGGCGTCAGCCTTTGAACTCGGCTCGCCGGCGACACGCATGATCCGCGAATTGGAAGCGCGACCAACCGGCTTCGGGCGGGGCGAGACGTCGCTCCAAACTCGTCGTTTCCGCAGCGAGTACGACTGCGCGATGCCTCTCCTGAACGAAGGGCTGACACGACTCGTCGAGCAAGATCGCTCTGGCTATCGCGATCGACTGTGCGGCCGAACGACTCGACAGGACAAAGCCGCGTGACGGGCAACAGGATTCACCAACTCTTGCTGTCAGGCTCAAATGTCTCATCGTCGAGCAGCCGTTCGGCTTTCTGACGAATCTGTGCGATGTGACCACGGATCGAATCCGGCAGGTCTTCGAGTTCGACTTGGTTGAGCAGCTTCAACGCGGCGAGCGGCCGATTCTGAACTTCGCAGCAGATGGCAGCCAGCTTGATCCGGGCGGAGTCGGCTCGCGTCGGAAATCGCTCGATGAATTCTTCGAGCAGCGGTGTCGTCTCGTCCCACAGCTTGAGTTTGAAGAGGCCGTCAGCCAGAGCCTGCAAATCGTCTGCGTCCAACGGCCATTGATCGACGGTGAGCAGTCGCTTGCGATACTCGCGGAGCGCTGCTTGCGGCTTGTCAGTACGAAGCAGCTCGCGCATCCGAGCCAAGACCTTGAGTGTCATAGCCGGCCGCGAGGACTCGGACATTGATCGCTTGGAGGTGGAAGCGTCGGAACCGGAGGGTGAGGGCGTCGCTTCAGCGGCTGGCTTACCTCGCTTCGAACGGCTCGTAGACAGATAAATCGACGGACGGAATTTGGCCTTCTTCTTCGGTGTGGTTGCTGAGGCCGCGGTCTTCTCATCACTCAGGTTCGGCGAATGAGTGATCTCGATGTTGTCTTGCCAGCGAACGAGATCGACCGGCTGACCGAGCCGGCCGCTCCACAAAGCGAACAAATCCCAGTTCTCGCAATCGACCCAGCCCAGCTTGAGCATCGCGACGCCGATTCCGGCACCCCAGAACGCGCCCACCAGATGCACGAACGCGCTGCCCATCGAGAAGCCACTTAGCCACGCCCAAAAGAATTGTTCGGCGATGTACCAGAGGCCAAACATGAGATTGGAGATTTCGACCGTCATGGGCCGGAGTCCGAAGTACATGAACACATCCAGTTCGTTCTTCGGTGCCCAAATCATACAAATGGCAAGCAAGCCATAGACGGTGAGCGATGAGCCGCCAAGACCCGCTGCGGCGACTTCATCCGTACGGCCAAGCATCACGGACTGAATGAACGCGCCACCGAGCGATCCAATCGCCAAGTACAGCAACAGGAATCGCCACCAGCCCAGCTTTCCTTCGACGATCAAGCCGAAGCCCCACAGGAAGATCATGTTCCCGATTAGGTGCAGCCAACCGAAGTGCAGAAAGTTGTAGGCCGCCCATTCGAGCGGATGCAGGCCATTGCCGAATTGCAGCAGCCAGCCGTCAGTTTCTCTGCCGCCTCCCGTCAGAAAAAACGTGACGACGTTCGCGGCGATCAAGACCAACGTCATCCACGGCCAATGGTAGATCGGTGCGTCGGTGTTGAGAGGGATGACGATCATGCGACGAGGCGGCCCATCAGATCATCCGCTTGCGGAATGCGAGCGAAGAATTACTCGGCATCATCCGGCTGAATTTCACCGACGTCAATTTGGTCGATGGAGCCGCGATTGGCGACGATGACCGGAATGAGGACTTCGAGAATTCGCTTCAACACCTCAGCCGATGAGCCCATCGGGTCGATCTCACTGATCACTTCGGGACGATAGAAGTTCAGAATCGGAGCGGTCTCGCGGCGATAGATTTCAAACCGGTTGCGAATGATCGATTCGTCGGCGTCGTCAGAGCGTCCCTCGATCAACGCTCGCTGCCGCAAACGCTGAACGATCGGTTCATCGTCCGGAGGGTTGAGGTAGATGATTTGCAGCACATCGATGTGTTCCGACAACCGTTCGCACTGGAAAAGATTTCGTGGGATGCCATCGAGCAACAACACCTGCTCGTCGGGACGGTAATGCCCCGCCTCGATTTCCGCAGAGAGCCAATGCTGCCAAATCTCAAGCATCAAGTTGTCAGGGGCCAGTTGCCCACGACGGAGGCAGTCGGCCACCAAGCGGCCATCGTCCGTATCGTCCCGCAACGAGCGCAAGATCTCGCCGGTCGAGAGATGGAACAGCCCTTGGATTTTCGCGAGCAGTTTGCCCTGCGTCCCCTTGCCCACGCCGGGCATCCCGATCAGCAATACGGCTGGGTGAAGTTTCTCGGACATGACATGTCCTTCACGGGACGACGAGAGGTGTGATGCGACAGCATCGCAAGGCCCAAACGAAAAGAGCCAACGCACTGGGCGGTGGCTCGTATCGTTGTTGCATCCGTCCTGGACGACTAGCGAGACAGGAACACGACGACTTGGCCGACATCGACCGGCAGGCTGACGTCGCTGGCTCCCGGCATGCTGGTGATGCGAACTTCCAGAGCCTTCTCGTCGGTCGCGATCCAATCGCACTTCTCCGAAGAGTTGGATGCGGCGAGTTCCTCGTAATATTTCTTGAGATTGTGGCGGTCGCGAACTCGCACGACGTCGCCCGGCTTCAACAGGATCGACGGAATGCTGACCGTCCGGCCGTTGACCTGGAAGTGCGAGTGAACGACTCCCTGACGAGCTTGCAAACGGGTGCGGGTCAAACCAGAGCGGCGGATGATGTTGTCCAGTCGGCACTCACACATGACCATCAAACGTTCGCCCGTGTTGCCCGGCAATCGGCGAGCCTCGTCGAAATACCGACGGAGTTGGCGTTCACGCAGGCCGTAGTAGTACTTGATCTTCTGCTTCTCGCGCATGCCCTGGCCGAAGGTCGAGAGCTTCTTCTTGCGGATGTGTTGTCCGGGAGGTTGCTGCCGCTTCTCGGACGCTCGGATCGCGCCCGACGTTTCGTAGACTTGTTGCTCCAGACGGCGATTGATGCGCGCCTTCGGACCTGTGTACCGCCCCATCGACCTCTCCTCAGTTTTCGCTCGCGTGTTTGGCGTTCGATTGAAAAATTTGCTGGTTTCCAGCCAATTTCGGAACGCGGGATTGTAGTTGCGAGCCTTGCCGATGCAAGCGAGCCGCGCGACGAGAAACTCCGGTCATTTCGCCGGTTCGACCACCATTTTGATCGGCGGAGTACACGGCCCCGGCATTCCGACTCGAATGTCGCTCCCCCAAGTCTGAGCGGCCACGATGTGAAATGTCCCGATCGGCATCTCGGCTGGGATTTTGATCGTGACTTCGGCGATGCCCTCTTTGATCGTGGCATTTTGCGGAGTCACCAGACCAGCGGCGACGCCGTTCGTCGCGAGATTGATCACGATCGGCATGGCCTTCAGGTCCGCTGCGGCTCCGAGAACCTTCACGGGCAGAGTCGCGGTGCCGCCGGGCTTCAGCTTGAGTTCCGTGACGCCCGCGAGTTCCAGCCACGGCCCCTGCGGCTTCGCGATGACCGCCCGCGTTTGCTGGCTGGCTCGGAAGAAGCCGATGTCGCTGGTGTAGAACAGCGTCAGCGGCCACGAGCGATGCTCGATGGTTTCCTCGCCACGCTTTGCCCGGCCAATGACTCGGAACGGGACCACCGTCGCGAGCGGCGCGTCGGCCGGAGCGGTGATCGTCAGAAAAACTTTCCGCTGGTAGTTGTTGTAGTACCGCTCCGGCTTCCGACCGAGCGACACGGCTGACGAGCTCTTCCAACCGTCGGGCAAGCCCTCGATCGAGCACTCGACATCGTCGTTGAAGTCGGCGAGGTGATCGATCTTCACGAGTACGGCCGCCGTCGATCCCGGTCCCCAAATTGGCACGGCATCGGGGAAGTGCCGCACATGAAAATCAGGCTTCGCCTCTTTGATCGTCAGCCGATAGACAGCTCGCGAGCCGCTGTTGCCACTCGTGTCCGTCAACTTCACGAAGAAGTCACCTGCCGCCGGAGTCGTGAACAGCAGCTTGCTGTCGGTCGTGCGGAAGTGGTGAAACGATTCGTATTCGGGATCATGCGAATCGTCGTCGTTCTCGGCGAGCATTGTTCCTGCCGCGTCGAAGACTTGCAGCAGCGTATCGACGGGCGATTCGGTGAATCGCTGAGCGATCACGTCGAACCAAACTTTCTGGCCGGCCGTCAGCGAGACGCGATACCAGTCGGCATCGTTGGGTTCGGCGAAGCGAGCGTTGATCGTCGCCGGCCACGATACCGGCTGAGCATGTTCGCGATCGTTGTTCGGTTCGGCTTCGAGTTGCTCCGGGAAGTCGCCGATCGCGAGCGGCCAATCGAGGCCGGAATGGTTCGGCCCATCGAGTGCGACGTGTTGTAACGGGATGGTCAGGTCGGTCTCCGCTTTGATACGGCGTTTTGTTCCGGGTGGAATGTTGGGGCCGAAGAGCTCGACGTCGGCTTCGGTCCCTCGTTGCAGTCCCGATGGGAACGTGCCGATCAGATAGGGCACCTCGCCGAGCGTCAGTCGATAAACCGCGTCGGGATAGCCACCGAAGTTCAGCATCGTCACCCGCACGAAGTAATCGCCGTCGCGCGGCAGCGTGTGTTCGATCAGCGGATCGAAACCGAGCGTGTCTTCCGCCGCTGCCAGCGTGCGGCCGTCAGCGTCGAGCAGTTCGAGGCTGAAATCGGCGATGCCGTAGTCCTTGTACTGGCCGTGTATTTCCAGCGAAAACGCCGCGATCGCTGCGACGAGTTTTTGCCCCGCTTTCCCCGCGAACCGGATGCAGTCGATGTCCGCCTTTGGGTCAATCTTCCCGTTGATGACGGCCGGCGTTGTGACGGCGGTCGCCTTCGCGAGTTCATTGTTCGGCTCGACTTCCAATGTCTCCGGCAACCGGCTGACCACAAAGTGGGTGAAGTTGGTCAGCCCGCTGCGGTCGTTGACAATCCGCAGCCAGCGACGTCCTGGCGGCGCATCGGCCGCAATCTCCAACGTGCCGACAACCGTCCCCTTTTCGCCTTCCTTGAGTTCCTTCAACGTGATACCGGGAGGCCCGTCGATGATGACGTTGCGCGGCGGATTCAAAGCGTAGGCTTGCCCACGGAATATGACCGTGACCGTCGTTCCTTGTTGGCCTCCATTCGGAAAGACCGAATCCAGCCGACAGTCGGCGTACTGCGGAGCCTGCGGCAGTTGAGCGAAGGCAGTGCTGGTCGAGAAAAGCAGCACCGACACGCCCAGGGCAGAACCAAGCAACCGTGACATATTGAGCCAATCGTTGATCGTGAAAACGTAGTCGCCTCGTTCCACGAGGCGAAGCTGCTGCTGTCGAAGCTCATCGAAGTCTGTGTGAATCAGCTCCGCCTCGTGGAACGAGGCGTACGTTCACGCGATCACGCCAGCCATCGGTTTGCCGCCGGCGTTGATGAGCACGGGGCGGCCGTCTTCGGTGTGGTACTCTTTCGAGTCGTCGATGCCCAGCAGCCGATAGATCGTCGCGGAGTAATCGAGCGTGCTGTTGCTCTGGCCGACGACCGACGTGCATTTGCTGTCGGTCTTTCCGATTGTGTGCCCCATTGCTGTTCCCGCACCGCTGAAGCCGACGGCATTGCACGGAGCGTAGTGGTCGCGGCCCGCCGCGCCGTTCACGCCCGGAGTGCGACCGAACTCTCCCGCACAAATCACGAGCGTCGAATCGAGTAGCCCGCGCTGCGATAAATCTTCCAGCAACGCCGACCAGGCTTGATCGAGCGTCGGCAGCAGCGGCTGTTTCAACCGCACGAAGTTTTTGTCGTGAGTGTCCCAGCCGTTGAAGCCGACGGTGACGAAGCGAACTCCCGACTCGATCAATCGCCGAGCGAGTAGCGTCCCCTGCCCTTCGCGTGTGCGGCCGTAGCGATCGCGCATCGCGTCAGGTTCGGACGCGAGGTCGAACGCTTTCTTCGCGGCCGGGGACGTGATGAGGTCGAACGCTTGCCGGTAGAACTCGCTCCGGTCGAGCACATCGCCGCCGGCCGAGACCGCGTTGGGTGACTTCATCGCCGAATCGACTTGCCGCTGCCAGCCGTCCAGTCGGTCGAGCATTCGGCGTCGGCGCATCGTCCGATCGAAGCCGACTTCGTTGGGGATGCTGACATTCTCGACTTGAAAGTCTTTGGCGTTTGGGTCGCTCGCGATCGTGAGCGGATCGAATTTGGAACTCAGATAGCCCGCTCCGACGTAGCTCATCTTGCCGCCGATGAGCACGTTTGGCGGGAGATTGTTTCGCCAACCAAGTTCCTTCGAGATCACTGATCCGAAGGCCGGATAAATCGTCGAGCCAATCGGCTGCCCGGTGGGATCGGGGCGCTGCGGGTAGCCGGTCAGCATGTAGTGCATCGCGGCCGTGTGATCGCCGCTCTCGGCGTGGACGATCGACTTGATCATGCAGA
Source organism: Planctomyces sp. (assembly GCA_005798445.1). Lineage (GTDB taxonomy): Bacteria > Planctomycetota > Planctomycetia > Planctomycetales > Planctomycetaceae > SXKJ01. Next base: position 58,009 of record SYJG01000329.1, on the reverse strand, counting down.
CCTTGTCCATCGCCTGAGCCATTCGCGGCAGGTGTTCGCAGACCTGCGTGCCGGGGACGTTGCTGGAGATCGGTGTGAACTCGCCGCGATATTCGACCGGAGCGTCCGGCTTCATGTCGAACGTGTCGATGTTGCTCATCCCGCCCGCCGTGAACAGCAGGATGCAGTTCATCGGCTTCGACTCGGACTTCGACGCGGCTTCGGCTCGCAGCAGGTTTGGTAGGCTCAAACCGAACAGCCCCAAGCTTCCAGCCTGCAAAACTGTCCGCCTAGAGACGCCGTCACACTGTCGAACGAGACTGCTGACGCCAAACATGATTCGCCTCCGGGATCAGTGGTTCCACGCCTTCATCCATCGGCATTGGCTGATCGGTGCGACAGTTGAACTTCCTCAGCGCGACAAGGCAAGGGCGGATGTGAATGACGAAGTCCGAAATACCCAATGACGAAGGAAATCCGAATGACGAAGCCCAAAACAGGAGCCTGATGACCATTACGTCATTCGTGCTTCGTCATTCTTTCGTCATTGGGTCTTTCGTCATTCGTCATTCATTTAGCCGCTGATCAGCCACGGCAATGGGGCACCTGCCGGAGGAAGTTGGACGGTTTCGACGGCGATGACTTTGTCGTGTTTCGAGACTTCGATCAGCGACTCGGGAGTCGGAGCGCCGTCGAGGTTCAGCACGGCGACCGCTGGCCCGCCAGCGACTTTGCGGCCGAGTGCCAGGTGCGCGATGTTGACGTTGTGCTTGCCGAAGACGGTCCCCATGAAGCCGATCAGGCCGGGGGCATCGACGTGGTGGTACATCAGCAAGTCACCATCGAGGTACGCATCGAGGTGGAAGTCGCCGAGTTTCACCAGTCGCAGGAACTGATTGCCGAAGATCGTACCAGCGGCGGAGAACTCGCCGGCATCGGTGACAACCGTCGCGTTGACGAGTGTTGAGAAATCGCCGCGCTCCGACGATGAGGACTCCGTGATCTCAATGCCTCGTTCGCGAGCGAGCATCTCAGCGTTGACGATGTTCACTCCGCTGTCGTCGGCCGAGGCCATGAAGCCGGACGTGAACGCGGCGGTGATCAGCTTCGTCTTCTTCGTGGCCGCGTCGCCTCGGTACAGCAGCCGAGCGGATTGCACGCGCGACGACTTCTTCAACTGGCTGAGCAGCAAGCCGAGCCGATAGCCGATGTCGAGGTACGGCTTCATGTCGGCCATCTCGGCCCCGCTGATCGGGATGAGGTTGACCGCGTGACGGACTTCGCTGCGGATCAAGAACCCGACGATGATCTCGGCCGCCTCAACGCTGACGGCTTCTTGAGCCTCTTCGGTGGATGCTCCGAGATGCGGAGTCAGCACGAGGTTCGGAGCCTTCAGCAGCGGATGATCGACAGGCGGCGGCTCTTCGACGAAGACGTCGAGGGCAGCTCCGGCGACGTGTCCCGATTTCAGCGCGTCCACCAACGCCAGCTCATCGACGATGCCGCCGCGAGCGCAGTTGATGATCCGCACTCCCTTCCGCATCTTGGCGATCCGTTCGGAGTTGATCAGCCCGCGAGTGCCGTCATCAAGCGGCGTGTGGACGGTGATGTAGTCGCAACGAGTGACGATCTCGTCCACGTCGCGGATCAGTTCGATCCCTTGTTCGGCGGCCCGTTCGGCCGACATGAACGGGTCGTAACCGACGACTTTCATTTCGAGACCGATCGCTCGTTTGGCGACCGACAGCCCGATGCGGCCGAGTCCGACGACCGCCAGTGTCTTGCCGGCAAGTTGTGTCCCTTTGAATTTGTTGCGGTCCCACTTGCCCGACTTCATGCTGGCATCGGCGGCGGCGACGTTGCGGGACAGAGCCATCATCATCGTGACGGTGTGCTCGGCCGTGCTGGTCGTGTTGCCCGCCGGCGTGTTCATCACGACGATCCCTTCGCGTGTCGCGGTCGGCAGGTTGATATTGTCCACGCCGACGCCCGCTCGCACGATGACCTTCAGCCGTTGCTGACCTTCGAGCAGTTCAGGAGTCAGCTCGGTCCCGCTGCGGATGATGATGCCGTCGGCGGTCTTCAACGCCTCGCTGACCTCGGCGGGGGTCAACTTCGAGCGGTTATCGACTTCGATACCGGGGGTCTCTTGCAGGATCTTCAGCCCAGCGGGGGCAAGATTGTCCGTAATCAACACGCGCAACATCAAAAACTCCTGGGCGACAGTAGGCCGGACGCCACGTCCGGTCGAAACCTTCGCCTTCACGAAAAGAAAAGAGGGCGAAAGCTGGCAGTCGGAGTTGCGTCCGTCAAGTGCCTCATCGAAACGAAAAAAGCCTGGCCGATGCGTTCGACCAGGCTTGGAGTTTTCCGACGACAGGAATGTCAGTGAGCCGGTACTTCCGGGCCTTCATTGGTGGCGGTATCGGTGTGCTTAGGATCGGACGCGAACTGAGGTGCAACCAGCGTCGGCATCGGTTGTGAAGTTCCCAGGACAACCGGTCCCGACGTCACCGAGCCGGTCGGAACCCAACCGGAGGCCGCCATCACCTGCCCCGGCGTCCCAACGACGATCGGATTCGTCGGAGCCGAGCTGGCATACGTCGGCAACGGCTGTGCATAAACCATCTGCTGCTGCCTCGGCAAGAGACGAGCTTGCTGCACGGGCGACGCGTTCATCGTCGCCAATCGGGATTGTACCTGCGGCTGGAACCAGTTCGTGTGCAGCGATCGCTGATACATCGCGACCGCTCGGTCGGATTGACCGGTCGCTCGATACAGGTCTCCGAGCTGCGCAGTCGCGACATCGTTGTTCGGCTGGATACGCAAGGCGTTTTTCAGACTTTGTTCGGCACCGGCGGAGTCACCCATCTCGCGTTGCAGCCAAGCAAGTTCGATGTGCGATTCTGGCAGATACGGCTCCGTGTCGGACCACATCTGTGCGAGGTCGTGGGCCTCCTGAGTACGGCCCTGCTCCGTCAGCAGCATGGCAAGGCTGTGATGCGCCGGCTGGTGCGACGGGTCGAGTGCCAAGGCATGTCGATAGGCCTTTTCGGCGCCGTCGACGTCGCCGGTCTTTTTCAGAGCGGCTCCGAGATTGTGAGCGTAGTCGGCATTGGTCGGCTCATCGTACAACGATTTTTGAAAGGAGTCCTTCGCGGCGGCGAAGTTGCCGTCCTTGTAGGCCCGCATTCCCGTGCGGTTGGTGGACCAACCATGCATGGAATTGCAACCGGAACTCCAAATGAAAAGCACGCACAAACACAATGCCCGTGAGGCGGACAACCAACAAGATTGGCGCATGGAAGATCTCCGTGGGGAGAAGTCATTCGGAAGGGAATCAGGCGAAGCGGGGAGTGGCCGAACGGCCGGGATTCGCCGGAAGGGAGCGGAAACATAGACCGCTTTTTCGGAAGACCGCAAGAGCAATTTGAGGAGACTCCCGCTGTGGAAGTCTGGGTGAAACAAGCGGCTTGTCCCGTCTTCCGGAAGTCGTCATCGTTCGTCGGCAACACCACACTGGTGCCACAAATTCCTTGAGCTCTGGGTGAACCCCACCATCGTTTGGATTTTGACTGCCATGTCGCACGGATTCCTGGGCTACGACGGTTCCACGTTCATGCTCGATTTTGTCGTGACGGCACTGGTGCTGATCATCCCGGCTCTGCTGGCCAGCCTGTACCTTGTGAAGGTTCGACGCAACTACACAGTCCACCGCAACGTGCAATTGGTGTTGGCCGGAGTGCTTTTACTCGCGGTCATTGCCTTCGAGGTTGATATTCGGGCTCATGGCGGTTGGCGAGCCATTGTTGATTCCCGTCAAAGCCCGCTCTCTGCTGAGCAGCTTGAGACTGCAAAACAGACCTTGTATTTGCATCTGGTATTCGCGATTTCGACCCCGCTGCTGTGGGGAACGACGATCGCGTTGGCACTCAGGCGGATGCCGAAGCCGCCTGCTCCCTGCGAGCACAGTCGGCTTCACAAAACGCTGGGCTGGCTATCGGTGATCGACCTCGTGCTGACGTCGGCCACCGGCCTACTCTTCTACTACCGAGCGTTCATTGCCTGAACCCGCTGTTCGTTGCAGTGCGGCCGCGTCGTGGTCGTTTCCAAAATGAGCCGGCGGAATCGGATTGCCACGCAAGCTCATTTCGCGAGCGGCTTGTTCGATGCGAATGATGTGATCGCCAAGCTGTTCAATCCGCTTGCTGACTTGTTCGGTCGTTTGTTCGAGCCCGCCAGACACAAGCGTTACGACCCCGAAGAACAGGAGCATTTGCCCCGCCGTCGCCAGCAGCCAACCCGTCGGTGCGTAATTTGACGGCCCTCCGAAATAGCTCCAGACCACAAAACTCGCTCCGGCTGTCAGGGCGAGTACTCCGGCATACGCCAGAAACTGTCCTGCGAGCGCCGACCAACGCCCTGTCGCATTCGTTTCGGATCGCCACACTGCTGGATCCCACGTTGGAAACCACAGCCTCGATCGATTCGGCTCTCGCATGGTTTCAGCGGGTGCAGCCGTCGAAGTAAAGGGACCGATCGAATCCGTGCTCGGGCACTTCGAGCCGCTTTCAAAATGATCGGCTGGATGCGCAGCGTCGACTCGAAATATTTTTGAGTTTGGAACAACGACGATTGACGAACTCACAGATGATTGGACTGCACAAGTCGACAATTCGCTCGAATCAGCGAACGGGCTCGAACGGACTGCATTCACAGTCCTCGCCGTTTCGAAAGTTGCTGCCAGCGGATTCGACAACAGCGGCAAAAGTTGGTCAGGAAACTCGGTTAAACTGTTGACTTTCTCGGAAAACTCAATCTCGGCAGTGGCGTTTGTTTTCGGTGATGGCCGAGAATCCGGCGTCCAAAGAGTCGAGGCAAAAGGAGTGATCGTGGCTGTTTTTTCGATTTCAGCTGGGGTCGATGTGACCAAGTCGGCAACGCCTGTGCGTCCAAACGAGCCGCTTGGAACTTCGGACCGGAGCGGAATTGGCTCGAGTTTTGGATTTGCATCAGCGGTCAGAACCGGAGTCCGAATCGTTGGCCCGAACGGATCGATAACTTTTCCGCTGGACCAACGCTGCAAGAGTTCGCGGGCGTCTTTGGTTCGATCGTTGAGCCTCTGAGTCGACGGCAGGTTTGGTGAGGTGTCGATTGTGCTCAATATTGTTCCACACGTCGCGCAGAAAACCCGCAGATTATCTTGTGACACTTCGGCAGCCACGTCGGATTGGCATTTTCCACACCACATTTGGCATCCTGCCGTTGTGATTTCGCGAGAAGTAAAGAGTTTGCATAAACGGAGACAATCTACGGCCAATTTCAAAATTCACGCAAGACCTTTGTCACTGAATTGGACATGGCTGCGTTCCATCGATTGAAGGGTCATTCTCGACGGCAGGTTTGACTTGATTCGGCTCGCTGCTGAACTGGATGCGGAAACTGCGAATTTCAAAACATCGGAAAATGTGACCAAAAAAACCGATCACGCTGAGAGACGCAATCGAATTCCGTCTCCGAACTCAACTTCCCTTCACTGGGTCGTTTGACAAAGAAAATGGGCACTTGTATCTTTCGCCCCTTCCTAAACGGCCGGCCCGAATTCGGAGACGGTGTCGAAAGGGAATAACTTGTGGCAAAGTCAGAACTTAGGCAGCATCAACAACGGTCAACCGTATGAGCCAAGAGCGAATTCGCATCCGCATGGAAGCCTACGATCACTCCGTCTTGGATCAGTCGGCAACGGAAATTGTCGACACTGCCAAGCGGACGGGGGCCGATGTTCGGGGGCCTATCCCTTTGCCAACGCGTATTGAACGCTACACGGTGCTTCGAAGTCCTCACATCGACAAGAAGTCTCGTGAGCAATTTGAGATCAGAACGCACAAGCGGCTGATTGATATTGTGCAACCAACGGGCAAGACGATTGACGCTCTGAACCGTCTGTCGCTGCCGGCTGGTGTAGATATCAAGATCAAAGCCTCTTCGCTGCATGGATGATTGTGGTTTGCCTTTCTCCGGTTGAGTGCTTTTGCCTCGCCGGATCGCAGCCTTCAGTGCTGACTGCGAGGGGAAAATGTTTCTGTTGGGTCGTAAAGTCGGAATGACGCAGGTGGCGGACGCGGATGGCCGCGCTATTCCTGTCACGCTGGTCCAGGCGGGGCCTTGTCGAGTGCTGCGCATCAAGTCGCTGCAGTCAGATGGATATCACGCTCTACAGATCGGCTTTGAAGAAAAGCCGCGCCGGTTGGCGTCCCGTGCAGAGCGTGGCCAAGTTGCAGAGTTGGAGAGGTCGGCAACATCGCAAAAGAATAAGAAATCGGCCGGTGCCAAGGTTGGTGGCGAGCCAAGTCGTGTTGTTCGGGAAATTCGATTTCAAATTGAGCCGGCTGGTCATGAAGTCGGCAATGTTCTGACGGTCGATCTGTTTGATGGCAAGAAGTTCGTCGATGTGATCGGGACGACTAAGGGGCGTGGTTTTGCTGGTGTGATGAAGCGTCACAACTTTCATGGGCAGCGTGCATCTCACGGCGTCAAGAAATGCCATCGCGCGCTTGGGTCAGTTGGTCAGAACACATATCCTGGCCGAGTTCATCCGGGGCAAAAGATGTCCGGTCAGTTTGGTGTCGATCGAGTGACGGTGCGGAATTTGAAATTGTTTTCGATCGACAAGGGTAAGAATTTGCTGCTCATTCGCGGTGCGATTCCTGGTCCAAATGGCGGTCTGGTAATGGTCCGCTTTCCGAAGGAGCCGCCGCGATCGCAGGTGTAGTTGGATATCGGACGTTGGGATTAGTTCTCTTTGGTTAGGTGATAGCATGGCGTCGGTGGAAGTGAAAAATGCAGGTGGAGCGGCTGCCGGTTCGGTCGAGTTTGATTCGGCATTGCTCGAATCGAAGGTGACTCCGCGACTGCTGCGTGATGCCTATGTCATGTATGAGGCTAGTCGCCGGCAGGGGACGGCGAAGAATAAGACCAAAGGTGAAATCGCTGGCAGCAAGAAGAAGCTGTTTCGACAGAAAGGGACAGGAAATGCTCGTATGGGGCAGAAGCGAACCCCAGTTCGGGTCGGCGGCGGTAACGCGTTCGGTAAGAAGCCGAAGGATTGGTCATTCCAGATGCCCAAAAAGGCGCTGCGGGTCGCAACTCGAATGGCGCTTGTTGGCAAGTTGAATGATGGCGAAATCATAGTTGTCGATCAGTTCAAGCAGGAGAAGCCCAGCACGAAAGAGGTTGCTCAGCTGTTGAGGGCGCTTTCTATCGCAGGCAAAAGCTGCCTGTTCGTGATTGGCGACTATGATAAGACTCTTTGGCTCTCGACCCGAAATATTCCGCGTCTAAGTCTGACAACGGCGGCGTGGTTGAATTCGTATGACTTGTTAAAGCATCGTGTGGTTGTGATGACTCGCGATGCTTTTAGTAATTGCGTGGCTCGATTCGCGGCCTAGGAATGGTGAGATTTGTGATGAATTCGGCCAGTCAAATGTTGGAGACCTATCAAGTGCTCATGAGCACTTTGGTGACGGAGAAGTCCACTTTCCATCGGACCGCGCCGTTGAACAAGTTTACGTTTCGAGTTCCGGTTGCGGCGACCAAGACGCAAATCCGCAAGGCCGTACAGGACGCCTTTGGAGTCAAAGTGGTCTCGGTGGCGACCCAGCGGTACAAGGAGTTGGCGGCAAGGTATCGTTTCCATCGTGGCTTTACGGCCGAGTGGAAGAAGGCGATAGTCACCATCAACAAAGAGCATACGCTGCCAGTTTAATTGATAGGCGATTGCAAGTAGTGGAGTGAGTTAAAGGAAACGCAATGGCGATTCGGCAATACAAACCGACGAGTGCTGGGCGACGAGCCGGTCAGGTCATGATTTCCGATGATCTGACTCGTGGCGCAAAGGCTCCGAAGACACTGCTTGTTCGCCAAAAGAAACGGGGTGGCCGCAACAATCAAGGGCGAATCACCGTGCGACATCGTGGTGGCGGTCACAAGCAAATGTACCGGATTGTGGATAGTTATCGAAATAATAAAGACGGACAGGACGCAACTATCCTCTCAATTCAATATGACCCAGGTCGTTCGGCCCGATTGGCTTTGTTGCAGTACGCTAGTGGGGAAAAGGCGTTTATTTTGGCCGCCGAAGGCATGAAAGAAGGCCAGAAAATCTTTACCGGAGCGGGGTCGGAGCCAGTTGTTGGTACGAACTTGACGCTCGATAAGATTCCTCTTGGAATGACGATCCATAATATTGAGATGGTCCCAGGTGGCGGAGCGAAGATGTGTCGGGCAGCTGGTGCTGGAGCGGTCTTGAATGCTCGCGAAAAAAACTGGGCTCAGATCACTCTTCCGTCCGGCGAAGTGCGTCGGGTGCCAGTGGCTTGCAAAGCCACGATCGGTCGCGTCGGAAATATCGAACACAATATGGTGCAAATCGGTAAAGCCGGTCGCAATCGCTGGAAAGGCATTCGGCCTTCAGTGCGCGGATCGGCGATGAACCCAATTTCCCATCCGATGGGTGGTGGCGAAGGTCGAAGATCTGGCGGTGGTCATCCTTGTAGTCCGTCTGGGGTATTGGCCAAGGGCGGCAAAACTCGAAAGCCTCGCAAGCCATCAGGATCGGCGATTTTGCGGCGGCGCAGTTCGCGGCGATACGGCCAGCAGGTGCTCTAGGTGTTGAGATTTGGTTTTTTTGCGAGTGTCATTGAGGTGCTGCAATGAGTCGTTCTGCTAAGAAGGGACCGTACGTTGACGCAAAGCTGCTTAAGCGGTTGGAGCGACTTGACGCGGTGGGTAAGAAGGAGCCGATCAAGACGTGGTGTCGTCGTTCGACGATTTCTCCCGATTTCGTGGGGCATACGTTCTTGGTGCATAATGGCAAACTGCACATATCGGTGTATGTGTCAGACGAGATGGTCGGTCATAAGCTTGGTGAGTTTTCTCCCACGCGGACGTTTCGCGGGCATGGTGCGAGAGGCAAGAAGTAAAAGTCTGGATTTACTGGTGGATTCCGGTGTAATCGCGGGGCGATAGTCATGGCTCAAATTCGTAGTGAATCGAAATTCGTTCGGATTTCGTCGAGTAAGCTGAAATCGACGGCCGACTTGATCCGCGGGCAGCAAATTCGCGCAGCTCAGCATTCGTTGGAATACTTACCGAATCGCGGCGCAAAGCTCTTGCGAAAGTGCTTGTCGTCGTTAGTTGCGAATGCCGAAGACCGAGGTGTTCGGAACGCAGACAACCTGGTGCTCAGTAAAGTGGAAATTGGAACCGGTCCGATCATGCGTCGCATTCGTCCGATGTCACGCGGTCAAGCATTTGTGATTCGGAAGCGATTGTCGCATATTTTCATGGCGGTGGACGTGCCGGAGTTGTCGTAGACGAGTTTTGATTGGGCTTAAATTGAACTTCGGTGAAATCGGTGATTCTAGTCGCAGTGAGTGACAAGCTATGGGACAGAAAGTTCGACCAACAGGATTTCGGCTCGGCATCACCGAAAGTTGGAAGAGTAAGTGGTATGCATCAAAGAAGGAGTTCAGCACTCTTCTGGGAGAAGACCTGCGGCTGAGGAAATACATCCTCAACAAGTACCAGTACTCGGGAATTCCACGGATTGAAATCGAGAGAACTCGCGATCAGGTGATCGTGCATCTGCATACCGCGCGTCCTGGAATTATCATTGGCCGTAAAGGCCAGGAAGTGGACAAACTGAAGGCGGAATTGGAGGAATTTACCGGCCGACGTATGGACCTGAAGATTGTGGAAGTCGCTCAGCCAGCACGTAATGCGATTTTGATTGCGGAGGAAATTGCTCAGCAATTGCTGAAGCGGACAAGTTTTCGAAGGGCGATTAAGAAATCGATGGATACGGTGATGGAGTCCGGTGCGTTGGGTGTGAAAGTACAGTTGTCGGGTCGACTGGGCGGGGCGGAGATGTCCCGTACGGAAAAAGCAATTCGTGGCTCGATCCCGCTGTCCACAATTTTGAGAAGTATCGATTACGGTTTCGCGGTCGCGAAGACTGCTCAGGGGACTATTGGTTGCAAGGTTTGGATTGATAATGGACCGTTTGTAGACGGAGTGAGCACACATGGCGTTAATGCCGAAGCGGGTCAAGCACCGCAAAAGCCAAAGAGGTCGCATAAGAGGTAACGCAAGTCGCGGTGCGAAGGTCGCTTTTGGTGATTGGGGTCTTCAGTCCTTGGACGCAGGCCACATCGCGGCGACTACCATTGAGGCTTGTCGAATCGCTGCGAACCAATACATTCGCGGTGAGGGGAAATTATATATTCGCATTTTTCCGAACAAATCCGTGACGGCGCGACCGCTGGAGACTCGTATGGGAAAGGGCAAGGGTGAGCCGGATCACTGGGTGGCCGTCATCAAGCCTGGTGCGATATTATTCGAATTAGCGGGAGTGTCGCATGTTGCGGCTCGAGATTGTTTTGCACGCGTTGCCCATAAACTTCCGCTGCGTGTGTCATTGGTTGCGCGGCATGCGAGATAAGGATAGGTATGTGTCGGACTTCCTTTAACTTTTAAGTTTTGGTGTAGATAGGTTGATCTGATGCGAGCGAAAGAGCTGAGAACTCAAACAGTCGAGCAATTGCAGCAGACGGAAGTCACGCTGAAATTGGAATTGTTGCATCATGTCGCCACGGTTGCTGCGAATGCTGCAGAAGCGAAACGTCGCCGAGAAATTCGGAAGGATTTAGCTCGGACAATGACCCTGTTAAATCAGAAGTAGGCGAGAAGGGCAGACAACAATGAAGCGGCGAGTCACTGGACGAGTCACCTCGGACAAGATGCAAAAGACGATTCGTGTGTCGATTCCTCGGCGCGTGAAGGATGAAATTACGGGAAAATTTATCAGCCGCGAAACGGTATGTTTGGCCCATGATGAGAAAAAAGAAGCGAATCTCTTCGATATCGTCGAGTTAGTCGAATCTCGTCCGTTGTCGAAACGGAAGCGGTGGGAGTTGGTTCGTGTCGTTTCTCGCGGTGTAAGGTAGATCGCAAGAGTTTGGACAACATTCAGGCAATTTGAAATGAGTCACTTATGATTCAGATGCAGACAGTGCTCGACATCGCTGACAATACCGGTGCCAAGACAGTGCGGACGATCAAGGTGCTCGGCGGTACGCATCGTCGAACAGCAGGGATCGGCGATATCGTGGTAGCTAGCATTCAGAAGGCGCTTCCGGGGGGGGCGGTCAAATCGGGGCAGGTTGTAAAAGCAGTTATTGTTCGCACGAAGAAGAAAGTGCGACGTGACGATGGCGGTTATGTCAGTTTTGATCGGAACGCGGCGGTGTTGGTTGACGCGGACAACAACCCACGTGGGACACGTATTTTCGGCGCGGTGGCTCGTGAGTTGCGAGACAAGAAATTCATGAAGATTGTTAGCCTGGCTGTGGAAGTGGTGTAGTTATGAAGTTGCGGCGAGAAGACATGGTTGTGGTGCTAAGCGGCAACTTCCGCGGCCAGGGTCCCTCGAAGATTGTGTCGATTGACCGTGATTCCAGGCGAGCGATCGTTGAAGGGATCAACAATGCCCTCAAACATGTGAAACGAGGGCATCCAAAAAGTCCGCAAGGGGGCCGTGTGACGATTCCCGTTGCGATTGATGTGTCGAACCTCGCATTGCATTGTTCCAATTGTAATCGGGGTGTGCGGGTGAAGAGTCAAATGATTGATGGTGCGAAGCGTCGCGTGTGCTGCCGCTGCCAGAAGTTCCTCTAGTTGATGCGATAAGTCGTCATGGCCCGATTGCGAAAAGTCTACAACGAAACACTAATTCCGAAGCTTTCCGAAAAGCTTGGGATCAAGAATCGTCACGCAGTACCTCGATTGAAAAAAATCGTTGTTAGTATGGGTGTCGGCAAAGCGACTCAAGATCGTAAACGGCTTGAAGAAGCCGTGTCACACCTAGGAATGATCACCGGTCAGAAGCCGAGTATTCGAAAGTCTCGAATCGCTGTGTCCGCGTTCCGGCTTCGCGAGAACATGGAAATCGGATGTGCGGTGACGATGCGTGGTGACCGGATGTACGAATTTCTCGATAGATTCATCCTGTTAGCGTTGCCTCGCGTGCGTGACTTTCGAGGCCTGAATCCGAAGTCATTCGACGGTCACGGCAATTACTCGACAGGATTGACAGAGCAAATGGTTTTTCCGGAAATCCCGGCGGACAAAGTCGCGTTCACTCAGGGCATGAATATCACTTTTGTGACGACCGCTCGCACAGACGATCAAGGGAGAGCGTTACTTTCCGAGTTGGGGATTCCGTTCAGCAGCAAATAATCAGCTTTCAAGGTCAGTGAGTCATGGCAACCAAAGCACATATTGCGAAAGCAAAACGTACTCCGAAATTCAGTTCACGGCGTGAGAGCCGATGCCAGATGTGTGGTCGTCAGCGCGCTGTGTATAAGAAGTTTAAGCTTTGTCGAATCTGTTTCCGCAATTTGGCGCTGGACGGCATGATTCCCGGTGTAAAAAAAGCGAGTTGGTAGGTAGGCGACTTCATTATGATGACTGATCCGATAAGTGATTTGGCGACTCGAATCCGTAATGGCCTGCATGTTGAGGCGACGCATGTGGATGTTCCAGTCTCGAATTTGAAGGTGCAAATTGCAGCTGCTCTTCAGCGTGAGGGTTTCATTTGGGATTTTGAGTCGCACGCCAACGAAGGTGCCCCCGGTGGCACTTTGCGGATCAATCTAAAGTACGGCCCGAGCGGCGAACGTGTGGTTCGGAGCATCAAGCGCGTCAGCAAGCCGGGTCGCCGAATTTATTTTGGCCGCGAGAACATGCCGAAGGTGCTCGGAGGGATGGGTGTACTCGTCCTTTCGACGAATAAAGGTGTGCTCAGCAATCGTGAAGCGAAGGAAAAAGGAATCGGGGGCGAGGCGCTGCTGGAGATTTGGTAACAACTTTCCGGGGCAGGTCTTCAACCTTTCCCTAAAAAAACTTGGCAGGTTGAAGACCTGCCTGACAAGAAATTAGTGCGAGCGGCGAAATGTCACGAGTTGGAAAAATGCCTGTGATTGTTCCGAGCGGCGTCACTGTTGATGTGATTGCTGGTCAGGTCTGCGCTAGCGGTCCGAAGGGTAAACTTTCGGTGCCGTTGCATCCTGTGGTCAGTGTCGCCAAGGAAGGAACAACGCTGAATGTATCAGTAAATGGCACCGGTCGTAGCGAGCGAGCGTTGCACGGACTCTTTCGGGCCCTCCTGAACAATGCGGTCACCGGAGTTCATTCTGGTTTCGAAAAGCGACTGGAACTCAACGGCGTCGGTTATCAGGTTCAGTTGAAGGGAAAGAAGTTGGAACTGTCGGTTGGCTACTCAAAGCCTGTCGTGTTCGATGTTCCCTCCGATATCTTGGTGTCTCTTCCGGACAATACGCACTTGGTCGTTTCCGGAGTAGATAAGCAAGCGGTCGGTCAATTTGCTGCTCAGGTGCGTGCGTCGCGCGTTCCCGATCCATATAAGGCCAAAGGTGTCAAATACGCTGGTGAGTTCATTCGCCGTAAGGCTGGTAAGGCGTTTGGCGCGGGAGCCAAGTAACTTCTGACAAACAAAGTTCCGGCGTCGCATCGACGCCCGATTGCAACGAAGTGCGGGTATGTCGATCATAAAATCTCTTCATCGTCGCCGACAACGTCGAACGTGGCGCGTGCGCAATCAGGTGCGCCGCTCTGCCAGTGGCCGATTGCGCCTGTCGGTGTTCCGCAGTAACAAGCATATCTCCGCGCAAGTCATCGACGACATATCTGGCAAGACGGTTGCTGCCGCCAGTAGTGCCGAAAAAAAATTGCGAGGCCAATTGAAGAATGGCGGGAACGTCGTGGCAGCGACTGTCGTGGGTAAGACGCTCGGCGAGCGTTGTGTACAGAGGGGGATCACCAACGTCGTGTTCGATCGCGGACAATACAAATATCACGGGCGTGTCGCAGCGTTGGCCGACGGTGCTCGTGAAGCAGGTTTAGAATTTTAGTCGAGTGAATCGCGAGGGGAACTGTGGCAGAAAAACGATCCGACAACCGATCAGAAAATCGATCCGACAGTGTTGAACACACACTACAAATTCGGCGTTGCGCCTGTGTGGTCAAGGGAGGTCGCCGTTTCAGCTTTGCGGGCTTAGTCGTGGTCGGTGACGGTCGCGGGACAGTTGGCTGGGGCTATGGCAAAGGGCCGGAAGTTCCGATCGCTGTCGAAAAGGCGACTCGTGCGGCCGAACGAACGCGCATCAAGGTGCAAGTCGTTCATCAAACGATTCCCCATCGAGTCGAAGGACGTTTTGGAGCATCCCGCATCGTCTTGATTCCAGCCAGTCCGGGAACGGGCGTTATCGCCGGCGGTTCGGTTCGTTCGATTATGAACGCAGTCGGAATCACTGATGTGTTGACTAAGAGTTTTGGCTCGAATTGCCCTTTGACGCTGGTCAAAGCCGTGTTCGAAGCGCTTAAGTCTTTGCGGACTCGGGATGAAGTAGCTCGGTTGCGCGGCGTGCAGTTGTAGAAGCATCTGTTTCGGGAAGTAATTGAAAATGCACATTCACGAAGTCACCGCTGCAGCCGGCCGTCAAGGTCCCAATCGTAAACGTCTTGGGCGTGGCATCGGCAGTCACGGGAAGACCTCTGGTCGAGGACACAAGGGCGAAAGCTCCCGTTCGGGTGCCAAAGGGTATTTAGTCAAAGAAGGTGGTCAGATGCCGATGTTTCGCAAAGTCGCGAAACGTGGGTTCTCGGCTGGTGACTATTCAGTACAGAAAAAGATCGCAATTGTGAACATTGGGGCGTTCGGAAAACTGGACGCTGGTGTTACGGTAGTGGATATGGACGCACTGATTTCGGCCGGGCTCATTCCGCGGCGGAGTGAAATCGTGCGAGTGCTTGGTGGAGGTGAGTTGACGCGGGCATTGACGGTTGAAGCGAGTCATGTAACCCGCAGTGCGGCTCAGAAAATTGAAGCGGCCGGCGGCAAAGTTGTGCTGGGCTAGTTGATGTTGTCCATGTGGCGAACACATTGAGTTCGTCGCGAGGGTGTAAAACCCTCTGAGTGAGTGATGATCCAGAAACTCGTAGCGATCCTATCGATCCCTGATCTTCGTCGCAAACTACTGCTGACAGTAGTGCTGCTTGCGGTGTATCGGATGGGATTTTGGGTTCCGCTGCCGATCGTCAATCAAGAACTCGTGCAGCAGAACATTGAAAAGCTGCAGTCCGGCAGTGGAGGTCCACTCGGACAAATTCTGCAAACGGCGTCGCTGTTTTCGGCGTCCCAAGTTGGCTACAGCACGATCTTCGGACTGGGAATCATGCCCTACATTTCCTGTTCGATCGTCTTCCAGTTGCTGGCGACCGTCTATCCTCCGTTGGAACGTCTTCAGAAAGAAGGCGAGTCGGGGAGACGTAAGATCAATGAACTAACACGACAAATCACAGTGGTCGTCAGTTTGTTGCAGAGTTTTTTTTGGGTGAAGGCGATGTCGGCTGGAAGTGTGACTGGCCAAGGTATGGTGTTGGCAGAGTACGACACGTTTCTCTTCCATCTTGCGACTGCGGTGATGATGACGTCTGGAACAATGTTTTTGATGTGGATTGGCGAGCAAATTGACGCCTTTGGAATTGGCAATGGGATCAGTCTGTTGATTATGGCCGGCATCATGGCTCAGATGCCATCGGCAGTTTTTAATCTTGCGAAGCCTGTGCTTGAACGTGGGATGTCCATTGGATCTGACAATGGGATTGATCGGATCTTACTCCTCATTGGCTTGTTTGTGGCGATCGTATTGGCCGTGGTATTTGTGACGCAGGCTCAACGGCGAATTCCCGTTCAGAGTGCGAAGCACGTTCGTGGCCGGCGGATGTTTGGCGGTTCCGAGCAGTTTCTTCCGCTCAAGCTCAACCAGTCTGGTGTCATGCCGATCATCTTCGCTTCGAGCCTGTTGATGATTCCCAGCTATCTGCATAATCAATTGTTGATGCGGCTCGACATTCCGTACTTCAACCAATTCGTTAGTTTGCCTGCACTTTACTATCTGAGTTACGCGGGATTGATTTTCTTCTTCTCATATTTCTGGGCGGCAGTCACATTCAATCCGAAGGAGATCGCTCAAAATCTGAAGGACTATGGCAGCTTCATCCCCGGATATCGTCCAGGTGAACGGACCTCAAAGTATTTGGAACAAGTCATCGTTCGAGTGACTTTTGTGGGTGCGGGGTTCTTGAGTTTGTTGGCAATTCTTCCCAGCATTGTGAGCAAAGTCGTGAATGTCGATCCCGTGATCGCCGGTTTTTACGGTGGTACGGGTTTGTTGATTGTGGTCTCGGTGTCCATTGATCTGATCTCCCGTATTGATAGCCATTTGCTGGTGCGGAATCAGGCCGGTTTGACCGAGGGCTAGGAAGTTTTGAGGTTGTCATGAAGGTTCGGTCGAGTATTCGGCGCATCTGCGAGGGCTGCAAAATTGTGCGGCGTCGTGGTCGCATGTACGTTGTGTGCAGCCTCGATCCACGTCACAAGCAGCGCCAAGGTTAAGGGGAGCCGCGATGCCTCGTATTCAGGGTGTCGATATTCCGAACGACAAGTTCGTCTATATCTCGTTGTCGTACCTGTATGGCGTTGGCCAGAAGGTCGCGCTACGATTGTGCCATCAACTTGGCATTGATCCGCGGATTAAGGCGTCGCAATTGACGGACGATAATATCGCCAAAATCAACGGCTTCCTCGACAAGGAAGTGATGGTTGAAGGGCAGTTGCGCCGTGCAATTCAGCAAGACGTCGGTCGTTTGAAGGATATCAAGAGTTATCGTGGTACACGGCATCGCCGCAATCTGCCAGTGCGAGGTCAGCGGACGCGTACTAATGCGAGGACTCGAAAGGGTGTGAAGAAGACTGTCGCCGGAAAGAAGGGCGTCAAGGACATGAAGCACTAATCCGAGTCGAGGATTTTGGTCAGATTTTCATGAACCGAGCGCCCGCAGACGGTGAATTTCCAACGAACATTGCAGAGAGGTGGAATAGTGGCAGCAGGTAAGAAAAAAGTGCGGCGGCACGTCAACAAAGCGATCGCGTTCATCAAGGCAACTTTCAACAATACGATCGTGACAGTCACCGATCCGGCTGGGGACGTGTTGTGTTGGGCGACGGCCGGTACGGCCGGTTTTAAGGGAAGTCGTAAGAGCACTCCGTTTGCCGCCCAACGAGCTGCTGAAATCTGTGCAGAACGTGCTGCGAAGTTCGGGGTCCGTGAAATGGAAGTGCGTGTTAATGGCCCTGGTTCCGGTCGCGAAAGCGCAATTACAGGTCTTCAGAGTTCCGGCATCGTAGTTCGTTCGATTGAGGATATCACACCGTTACCACACAACGGTTGTCGCCCGCCGAAAAAGCGTCGCGTGTAGTAGTTACGAAGTTTTAGATGGATTGGGCAGCGGTCTGATAGAGCTTGAGAAGCGGTTTTATTTGGAGGTTGACAATGCGAATTCGTTGGCGAGGTCTGGAACTTCCGAGCAAAGTGCAGTTGGTGCCGACGACGGCCACTCCGATGTATGGCATGTTTGTCGCAGAACCGTTTGAACGCGGTTTTGGAGCGACAATCGGTAACAGCCTGCGGCGGATCATGCTGACCAGTTTGGAAGGTAGTTCGATTACGAAAGTGCGCATCCAGGGGGTGCAGCATGAGTTCATGACGGTTCCCGGTGTCGTCGAAGACGTCACTGACATTTGTTTGAACATCAAATCGGTCGTGGTGAAAAATCACAGTTCAACGCAGAAGACATTGCGAATCGAGCGGAATCAACGCGGTGTCGTCACCGCCGGAGACATTAATTGCAGCGACCAGGTTGAAGTGCTTAACAAGAATCTGATCATCGCTACGATGACTGACGACGTGCCGTTCAACATGGAACTGACCGTTGAGAATGGCCGCAGCTACATCCCGGCATCCGAGTATCACGCGTCACATGATGAGGAGCCGGGACTTCTGTTGCTCGATGCAATTTTTTCCCCGGTCGTTCGTGTGCGATACAAGATCGAAGATTGCCGAGTCGGTCAGCGAACGAATTATGACAAGCTGAACCTAGAGGTCTGGACAAACGGGACGATTACACCGGAGATGGCCGTTGTGGAGGCAGCGAAGATACTTCGCAAGCATCTCACTCCGTTTGTCTCGTTTCGCGAGGCCGGTGCTGAGATCAGTCCCGAAGGTGGACTTCGTGGCATGCTGGACTCAACTGGGTACTCACCGGTCGATTTGGAATTGGAAGAGAAGCTCAATCAAAGTTTGGCGGAGTTGAACTTGTCGGTGCGTGCGACAAACTGCTTGGAGTCGGAAGGAATCAACACGGTTCGCGACTTGGTCACTCGCAGTGAGGATCAGTTGTTGCAAGTGCGGAACTTCGGCGAGACCACGCTAGTTGAGGTTCGGGAGCGTCTGAGTGTGATTGGTCTCCGATTGGGAATGAAAGTGTCCCGATCTCTTGCCGCGAGGTAGCGATCGGTGGGAACAAGCCGGATCGTGAATGACGACCGGCGTATTGCGATGAAGAAAGATTTGGGTGATCGATCATGCGGCACAGACTTCGAGGCCGACATCTGGGGCGGAATAGTTCGCATCGTCATGCGTTGATGCGCAATATGGCTCGTTGTTTGATCCTGACGTGTGACCAAGAAGTGGCGGGCGCAGCGAAGGCGAATGGCCGGATTCGAACGACTTTGGCAAAGGCGAAGGAAGTTCGCCCGTTTATCGAGAAGTTGATCACGACGGCCGTGAAGGCGAAGAAGTGCCTGGACGACGCCAATCAAATCGCTTGTCCGCATGCTCGTGGCAGCGACGAATACAAAGCTTGGCGAGCCACCGAGGCTGGTCAGGCTTGGTTGAAGGCCCAAGGCAAGTACATCCACCATCGTCGCCGGTTATTTGATGTGCTGCGAAGCAATGACGTAGTTCTTTTGTTGCTCGAAAAACTTGCGCCGCGATTTGAGGATCGACCGGGTGGATACACTCGCGTGGTTCACATCGCGAAGCGTCGGTTGGGTGATGCCGCCCAGTTGGCATTCTTGGAATTCGTCGGTGAGCCGACTCGACTGACGGTCGAGAGCAAGTCGTAACTCAACGGCAGAATTGATCTCAAGCCCGGTGGCCACGAAGCCATCGGGCTTTTTCGTTGGTGGTGACACCGATACGCTGCGCCGGAAACCAGTCGTCATGTGAGGCTGCTCGTGTCCGCGTCCGTCGGAAAAGTCTATTTGGTGGGAGCAGGGCCGGGAGATCCGGGGCTGCTGACGCTGCGCGGATTGGAATGTCTGCGGCGCGCGGATGTCATCTTGTACGACGGTCTGGTGAATCCGATTTTGCTCCGGTACTCGAAGGCAAAGGCCGAACGAACGTGTCGCGTATCGGCAGGAGGCGAGAGGCATCTGGATCAGGAGGAGATCAATCAGCGGCTTTTGGCGGCTGCGAAGCTGGGAAAGATCGTTGTTCGTCTGAAGGGTGGCGATCCATTCGTGTTCGGACGGGGCAGTGAGGAAGCGGCCGCGTTGGCTGAGGCGGGGATTCCGTTCGAGGTCGTGCCGGGTGTGACGGCGGCGGTCGCGGCGGGGGAGTACGCCGGGTTTTCGGTGACTCATCGCGATCACGCTTCGGCGGTCGCCTTCATCACGGGTCATGAGGATCCGACGAAGGACTCACCGAGTTTGGATTACAAGGTCCTAGCGGCGTTTCCGGGGACGCTGGTTTTTTATATGGGCTGGCACCGTCTGAAGCTGATTGCGGATTCACTGATCGCGGCTGGAAAGAGCGTGAGCACGCCGGTGGCTGTCATCAGTCACGCGAGTTGGCCGTCGCAGCAGACGGTGACGGCATCATTGGCGACGATTGCGGACCAAGTGGCGTCTGCGGGACTGCGCCCGCCGTCACTGATCGTTGTGGGAGAGTGCGTGCAACAGCGCGAACAGCTCGCGTGGTTTGAGAAGCGTCCGCTCTTCGGCCGTCGAATTGGTGTGACTCGTGCGGATGAGCAAGCGGATTCGCAGATCGACCGTATCTTCGAGTTGGGTGCCGAGCCGGTCCTCATGCCGACGTTGGAGATCGATCCGCCGGAAACTTGGGATGCAATCGATGACGTGTTGCGGCGTATTGGCGAGTTCGACTGGATCGTCTTCACGAGTGCGAATGGCGTGCGTGCATTGTTGGGACGGATGTGGGAACGCGGCGGTGATGCTCGGAAGCTGGCGAAGGCGAAACTGGCGGCGATTGGTCCCTCGACGGCGGCGGCGTTGACTGAGTTTCAATTGCGAGCGGATGTCGTGCCTGAGTCGTATCGGGCAGAGCATCTTGCTGCTGCATTGTGCCCGCAGGTGAGTGGTCAGCGAGTCTTGTGGGCTCGGGCCAATCGCGTGCGCGAGGTCTTGCGGACGGAGCTGACGGCAGCGGGAGCACGGCTGGAAGAGATCGTCGTCTATCAACATCGGGATGTGGCCGCTTGGCCGGATGACGTGAATCAGCGGCTCATCGTGGGGAAACTGGATTGGATCGGCGTCAGCAGTCCGGCGATTGCTCGCAATGTCGCGCGATTGATTCCCGAAGCGGCGCGATCGCAGCTTGGGGGAAGAATTCGGATCGCCAGCATCAGTCCCGTGACGTCGGCTGCGTGCCAGGAGGTTGGATTGCCGATTTCGGCAGAGGCGGTGGAGCACACTTGGGAAGGAATCCTGTCGGCGATTCAGCGAGTCGAGCAGCAAGAGACTCAGCGCCGTGCCGGATCGGCCGGAGCCTGACGCCGAGGAGTTCGAATTTCGGCGGGCATGGGGCGGGTGGCGTTCAGAGTGCGATCCGTCGAGTTCTCGATGTTTTGGATCAGGGTCTCGTCGAGAAACTGCACGAGCATCCGTTGGCCGAAGCCGTACAGATTCCAGAACCCCTTTTGCGTGGCATCGACGGAGCCGTGCAGCAGTCGCGAGCCAGGCAACCCCGGTTGCTCAGCGACATCGGCGACTTTGCGTTCGATGTCCTGGCTACGGTGTTGGACGTAATCGACGGCGGAGTCGAGGCGGCGCATGTTGGTTTGCGAAGTGAGTTGATAGTCCCAGAACGTGGCGTTGGTCAGGTCGATGACGTTCGCACTTTCGGAAACCCAGGCGCTGCGGTGGTGTCTCAACAGCAAGTCGACTCGATCGGTCGCAGTCATGAAGGGTTTGCGACCGCGAGTCAGAGGCGAGATCACATCGTCCATGATGCGAAAGACGCTCAGTTCGGTGAGCAGCACCGCGTTGTAGGCAAGGTTGTTGAGGTCGTAGGGGCTGGCGGGATGATTGATCGTCAGCGGCTGATCGGGGTACTCGGCCACCGGCTCGTAGCTGACTGGTTGCCAAGCCTTCAGATCGACCGAATCCCAGAAGACGGCGCGCATGATTTGGCCGGATGTCAGAGTGATGTCTCCGTTGTTGCCGAGCTGCGCGATCTTCGAGGCGAGCCCGGTCTCATCGGACGTCGATGCGGTTTGGATCGGCAACTGCACTTGTTGGATGTGCTTTGAAAACATCGGCGTCGGCAAGTGCGGTGTCGCGGGTTGGTAGATCGCTCGGATCGGTTGGCCGTCGAAGTGCTCCATGCGAGTGCCGCTTCCCACCATGTCGAGCAGTGTCGGCGTGAGATCCACCAATCGGCAGGGGGAGTCGATGCGGGCACCTCGGCGAATGTTTGGACCGGCGACGAACATGCAGGCACGCATCGCATCGGCCAGCGGGTAGCCGTGCATCGTCCCGGGTGAGCTGTCGTTGCCGAAATACCAACCGGGTCGCGCGGTAATGACCAAATCGGGAGCGGCATCCGACTCTTGCGGAACGATGTTGTTCTGCCAAAGCATGTGCCGTGAGAGAGTGACCACCGAGTCTGGATATTGCGTCGGGGTCTGTGCTTCGAGCCACTCCCGTTCGTTGTGCCACGCGCTGAGGAAACTGCCGTCGACCGCCTGCGTCAGGCCAAGCGGGTCGCGCAGCGGGTGCTCGACGACGTTGAAAGTGACTTGCCCATCGGCGGCCGGTTGCACGTCGGTCACGACGGAGTATCGCAGTTCCCAGCGAATCGCCTCAGCTGAGTTGTTCTCGAGTGGCCGCCGTTCGATGACGGCTGAACCGCGATCGGCGGTCGTCACCAGCACGGAGTTCTCGGCAAGTTTCATCAGCACGAGATCGATGGCTCGTTGGCGATTCGTTGACTCGGCAAATAAACGTGCCGGCTCATTGCGGCCTCGCTCTTGTTGTTGGCCGTCGGGGTTGTTGAATTCCGCGTTGGCAAGGAACTCGACCAAATTGACGGAGGGGAGATGTTCGGCGAGTCGATAGGTCAACAAGTCGGCGGGACGATTCGGGCCGGACCAGTCTCCGCTGCGGTATTGCCCTTTTGGAAAATAGATGCGGGCCGCTCCGTCGGAATCGCCGTCGATGAAGACAAACTCGCGACCGCCGTCGCCGTCGTGATGAGCTCGTTCGCGATGTTGGCGCACCGTGACCCCCAGTCCGCCGCCGGTCCAGTGTCCGTCGGCGTCGAGTTCGCGCGGGCGATAGAACAGTTCGTGTGCGACATCAAACAACGAAAGATGCCCCGTGCGTCCGCCGTGATGTCCGTGGTCGCTGACGAGGCAGAAGTAGGTCGAGCGCAACCGATCCTGAGCTTTGAACTCGGCAACGATCTGCCCGATGAGCTGATCCGCGCGAGAGATGGTCCGCCGAGTCGCACCGAATTGGCCTCGGCATTCCTTGTGGCTGACGGAGTCGGTTTCGGGAAGCCAGACGATCATCACCGGTTGTTCGCGCGGCATCAGTTGTCGCACGGCGTAGTTGGAGTTCGCGTCGTCGATGTACTTCCAGGCGTCGTTCGCTTGGAAGTATGGCACCGTGCGAGCGAGGCTGCGGCTCCAGAGCGGTGGCGGCGTTTCCGTCATGATGGGCAAGACGCCGGTCGCCCAATCCCGTCCTTCGCTGCGCAACAGTTCGTACAACGGTTTGATGTCGCTGGTCAGCGAGTGCTTCCACTGGTGACCTTCCTTGTGGCCGTAGATCATCTTTCGCGCGGTAGATTGCCCGTCGACCAGTGCTCGATCCAGCCCTTGCGGCGACAACAACCGCGCGCTGCGGCTGGGGCCAAGCGGATCGAGATACGATTGCGACGCGAGCTGTTGCCGACAGAATCGTACTTGGCCTTTCAAGCCGTGGCGGTCGGAGAAGCAGCCGGTCCACATCGTTCCGTTCGAGGTAATCGTGTCGGACGGAAACGCGGTAAAGCAGTTCGACACCCAGCAGCCGTTGTCGATAAACAGCGACTTGATGTTCGGCAGATGCCCCATCGTCGCCATCTCACGCACGACGTCGGGTCGCAGGCCATCAACGTAGAACACGACCGCCTGGCAGTTCGACATCGGCGAGCCGCTGCTGTCGGTTGTGGGGACGACTTCTTCGTAGGCCATCGGCTGCACGAGTTTCGGCTTCGTGATCTGTGCGTGAAAGGCCCCTTCGCAGTCGCTGGGATCGAAGTCGTTGACGGCGAGTTGCAGGCGGCCACTCGCGGAAGCGGGCCAGCTCTTGGCCTTGCCGACAAAGAACGGCTTGCCGTCATCGCCAATCCGACCGATCAGGCAGAAGCAGGGAGCCGGGCCATGATTGCCGCTCGGCAGCGGGAAGTTTTGGTCTTGGATGCCGTCGTGAACAAGGAATGTCCCTTCCGGATTGACGGTTGCCTCGAACTTCTGCCCCCAGCGATCTGACTGCCGCACGACAACACGGCCGCTGGCCGAGATCGAAATCGGTTCCCCTTCAGTGACCTCAACGCCGGTGTCGGTCCAGCCGACGGTGCCAAACACGGAGACCGAGTTTCCGTCAGCGTCTTGCTGTTTCCGTGCAAAGGAATGCCCCGTCGTCGAAGAGGTGTGTGAGCAGCCCGCGTATGACAGCGACACGACAAGGCAGACGCTCAGCGCCAGCCAGCGATCACTGCCGCAAGGCGCAAGGGACATTTTCGACGAATATCGACTCACGTGCGGCATCCTTGCCGATTGGATGGCGACCCATGTCGCGAGATTTTCCTCATCCGGCATCGTCGAAGCGGACTCGAACAATTGATTCGATCGTCACGATCATCGAAGTCCGCCGGAAACCGAGCGGCGACCTTGCGGGCTACGAAACATCGGCAGGCGAATCAGGGGGGCGGAGACTCTTCCGGATCGGACGTATCAACGCGACCGTCACTGTTTGCCAATCGAGGCTGGAATGGTTAGCTGCGGAAGGCGTTGGGGAATTCGGCGATCGATGGGCGTTGCTTCAGGATCGCTTTCGAGTCCTCGATTCGCATCCGTTCGCGAAAGGCGGACCTCGCGTCGGTGTCGCGAGCGCGGCGCGCGTGCGGATCGCCGCCCCGTTTCATGATGCGACATTCGTGAGTCCTCGGAGCAGCCACTCGGCAGCCGCGTGCTTCCACGGCGGTGATGTCCTCGATCATCGAAAAGCCGCCGTCTCCCATCTTCATCGGTCGAGCGTCCGGATCGGTCGTTGAGCAGCGTGCCTTTGCGTGAAATCGATTCGCCGGTTTCCTCTCCGAGTACTCCCTGCCTTCGTGGTGAAAAAAACCAATCTTCGCTTGGACTCAGTCGCCGATACGGATAAGGTCATTCCGATTTGATGTTGTCGAGGAGGTCGATTCATGCTGAGCATTCTCGATCCGTTGGCTCGCGGTTCTCGCCGGGATTTTTTGCGCATCGGCGGTTTGGCGATGGGAGGGCTGACTTTGGCCGACTGGCTGCGGACGACGGCCTCGGCGGCGGGACGGTCGGTGACGACGGACAAGTCGGTCGTGTTTCTGTTCTTGCATGGCGGGCCAAGTCAGATCGAGACGTTCGATCCAAAGATGACGGCACCGTCCGGAATCCACAGCATTAACGGCGAAGTGCAGACCGCACTGCCTGGAGTCACGTTCGGGGCGACATATCCGAAGCTCGCTCAGTTGGCCGAGAAGCTGACGGTTGTACGATCGTTCGTCACTGGTGACGGCAATCACGACATCAAGCCGATCGTTTCGGCCGACACGCTGAGGGCAAACCTTGGTTCGTTGTACGCTCGGGTGGCGGGGACGGTGAATCCGCAAACGGGGATGCCGGTCAACGCGGCGCTTTTTCCTCAAGCGATCAATCCGCAAGCTCAAGCGATGCAGACGAGTTTCGGACGGTTCACCGATTCGGGTGCTCTGGGATCGGCGTATTCGCCGTTCTTACCCGGCGGCGAAGGACCATTCCAGGAGAGTTTGAAGCTGACTCTGCCCCGCGAGCGGCTCGACGACCGCCGTAAACTCCGGCAGGAATTTGATCGCATCCGGCGTACGGTTGACGTGCGCGGCGAGGCGGAAGGTCTCGACAAGTTTCAGGAGCAGGCGCTCGACACGATTTTGCGAGGGATCTCTGAGGCGTTCGATCTCAGCAAAGAAGATCCGAAGACGATTGCCCGCTATGACACGGCTCCGCTGATTCGGCCGGAGGACATTGACAAGAAGTTGAACAACCACAAGTTCTACTCCGATCACACGCAGACACTGGGCAAGCTGCTTCTGTTGTCTCGGCGGCTGTGCGAGGCGGGTTGCAAATTCGTCACTGTGACGACGAACTTCGTTTGGGACAATCACGCCGACGTGAACAATGCCGGCGTCGAAGAAGGGATGAAGTACTGCGGCGTGCCGTTCGATCACGCCGTGTCGGCGTTCATCGAAGATGTCGAAGCTCGCGGACTCT
Organism: Planctomyces sp.; assembly: GCA_005798445.1. Lineage (GTDB taxonomy): Bacteria > Planctomycetota > Planctomycetia > Planctomycetales > Planctomycetaceae > SXKJ01. The sequence goes on along the minus strand of SYJG01000329.1, from coordinate 32,260 downwards.
CCGACAAGATTCTGCTGGTTTGTTGCGGCGAGATGGGTCGCACGCCGCGCATCAACGCTCTCGGCGGGCGCGATCACTGGGGCAATCTCGCGCCGCTGCTGCTGTCCGGCGGAGGCTTGCCGATGGGGCGAGTTATCGGCCAATCGACGAAGGACGCGGGGGAGCCGAACTCGGACAAAGTCACGATCCGCAATCTCATCGGCACGATCATGCACACGCTGCTAGATGTCGGCGAGGTGCGGCTGCAACGGAATCTGCCGTTTGATTTGGCTCGTGTGTTTTCGGACTACGAGCCGATTCGGATGTCGTAGTCGCGGTTTCAAACTGGTAGCTACGTTCGCCAGAACGTGGGCAGCGCCGCGAGAATCCCACGTTCTGGCGAACGTGGCTACGACGGACTCTGAACGAGATTTTCTGATGCCTACCGTTGCTGTTTTGGGGGCCAGTCGCGATCGGTCCAAGTACGGAAACAAATCAGTGCGTGCTCATGCCAGAGCGGGCTGGGAAGTTTTTCCAATCAATCCGCAGGCATCGGAGATCGCGGGATTTCGCGCGTTTCGTTCGCTGCGAGAGGTTCCGGTTCGTTCGCTGGATCGGGTCACCGTCTATCTTCCACCAGAAATCGGGATCATGCTGCTTGACGACATCGTCGCAAGTCAGCCGCGCGAGGTCTGGTTGAATCCCGGCAGCGAAAGCGAAGAGCTGTTGTCGGTCGCCGAGAAACTCGCTCTGCCGGTGATCTGTGCATGTAGCATTGTCGATGTTGGCCTTTCGCCAGCCATGTTTTCTTGACGCGGTGCCGATCGGTGAGCGATCCCATGTGCCGAAACTAGCCAGTGCTCCGTGTCGTCAGTAACATGCCTCACGCTTGAACGGGCGAAATCGTGGCCAGGGCTGCGCTGTCCCAGCGGCGGCCGATTGTGGTGAGTGTTAGCCGATGATGCGACGTCATGAGAATGAGTCAAAACGAACGCGCTGGCATAGGCGGATGGTCGCCGTTGTGCTGCTGGCTCTGGGCGTCGCGAACGAGTCATTTGCTCAACCCGCTCCCGCAGACAATGCCGCACCGGCAGCAGAGACCACTCCGGCGGCTCAACCAGCGGCTGTCGCCGTTCGCGATGTCAGTCGATTTCCGCCGAATCCCGACGGCTTCATGCGCGGCAATCGAGCTTGGGGGCAACCAGCCGGTTTCTACTTGAGTCTGTGGAAGTTTGTGCCAATCCTTGGTTTGTTTTTTGGCTGGGTGACTTTGGGGAAATGGGTCAATCAGGACGCCAGTTCGCTGAAGGTCAACAGTGAGTTTTGGAACTCGGCGTACCTTGCGGGCGGATTGGCATCAATGCTGGTCGGCGTGTCCATGTCGCCATTCTCGCTGGGATTTTTTTTGAGTCTCGCGCTGCAAGGCCTTCCGCTCGGATTGTACATCCGCGAGCGAAATGCCTGCGTACCGGTTTCTGCTCGGCTGCTCACACAGAAACACATCAAGAGCGTCGTATTTCGCACGCTGGCGCGGCTGGGGTTGCACCTCGGCGGCAAGAAGATGAAGCAGCAAATGCTCGGCCCGGATATCGAGTTCATCGGCAAAACCTCGACCGGCCGCCGCGATACCAGCCGCGGTGCGCAAGTCGAGAACTCGCGCGGGTTCCTGGCGGCGAAGGAATTGGTCTACGACGCGATTATTAAACGCGCGACGGACATTCATCTCGAACCGAAGGAAGAGGAGTTGCAGGTCCGGTTGCGCGTGGATGGTGTGATGTATTCGGTCGAGCCATTCGACCGAGCGCTCGGTGACAACGTCATCAACATCTTCAAAATCCTGGCCGCGATGGACATCACCGAGAAACGCAAATCGCTTGACGGTAGTTTTCGCGCCATCACTGACGGTCGCGAAATCGATTTCCGAGTCGCCTCGCAGGGAACTCGCGACGGCGAAAAGATGACCCTGCGAATCCTCGATCAATCGAATTCAGTCAGCACATTGCTCGATCTCGGCTTTCGCAAGCAACTGGAAGAGCAACTCAAAGAAGTCGTCCATCAGCCGCATGGTCTGCTTTTGGTCTGTGGTCCCACCGGAGCCGGTAAATCGACGACGTTGTATGCCTGCCTGAACGACATCGACTCGAACCAGCAGAACATCATCACCATCGAAGACCCCGTCGAATACAAGATGGAGAATGTCACTCAGATCGAGATCAACACGAAGGCGGGACAGACCTTCGCCACTTCGCTGCGAAGCGTGCTGCGACAAGACCCGGACGTCGTCATGATCGGCGAAATCCGCGATGGCGAAACCGCCAACATCGCCTGCCAGGCGGCGAACACCGGCCACATGGTTTTCTCGACGGTTCACGCGAATGACGCCATCACGGCGCTGTATCGCATGATCGACCTTGGCGTGGATGTGTCGATGCTGTCGAGTTCGCTGAGCGCGATTCTCGCCCAGCGTTTGGCTCGACGCCTTTGCCAGGATTGCAAAGAGTCTTACGTCCCAAAACCCGAGTTTCTGAAGAAGGCCAACCTTCCCGCGGAAAAGATCGACAAGCTCTATCGGCCGCCCAAGGAAGGCGAGAACGCCGCGTGTCCGACGTGCGGTGGCATGGGCTATCGTGGCCGAGTCGGTGTCTACGAACTGCTGGTGATTAACGATCGCATGCGCGACCTGATTCGAGAAAAGGCCGCGCTGTCGGCTCTCAAGGCAGAAGCTCGCAAAGGTGGAATGCTCTACATGCAGGAAGAGGGACTGCGGTTGGTTGTGAAAGGCATCACTTCGATTGACGAGTTGTTGCGCGTTGTGAAGTAATTCGATTCTGAGGAGCCAACATGGCTGTTATCGACATTCTACTCTTGTTGATCTTCGGGGGAGTGGCGTACTGCGTCGCCGGCGAAGGAGCATGGGGTGCGGCGATCACAGCGATTTGCGTGATTCTCGGCGGACTCTTCTCGATGAATTTCTTCGAGCCAATCTGCGACAGCATGCTGGTTTCGAATTACTACTGGCAGGCACGGCTGGATTTGATCGTGCTGGTGGGTTTGTTCGGGGCCGCAGTGGCCGGGTTGAGGGCCGGAGCGGACTATTTGTCGCCGTCGTACATCAGCGTGCATCGCATGGTCCACGAATGCGCTCGCTGGGGCTGCGGAGTGTTGGCCGGCTATGTGACGATGGCGTTTCTGTTGACCGCTTTGCACACCGCGCCGCTCGGTCGTGAGTTCATGGGCTTCAAATCCGAGCGGGGAAATTTCTTTGGAATGGCACCCGATCGGCAATGGCTGGGCTTCATGCAATGGACCAGCGAACGGGTTTTCTCCAAATGGCCTAAACGCATTTTTGACGGACCGGAAAAAATCATGGGTGAGCCGGGGGCCGTCACGAACACGGTGTGGCCCTCGTTTCCGATTCGGTACGCTTCGCGCCGCGAAATCGGAGCAGGTGCAAGTGCGGCGGCTTCTCAAGGTCCTGCCGTGAAACAGGTCGCCCCGCAAAAGACCGGCGGCCCCGCGTTCTGACGTAGACCGGTCACTCTGTGACCGAAATTTTCGAGTCACGGAGTGACTCGCCGACTTTGCCGGATGGAAACTGATGACCTCTCGCCTCAGCACCGGCATCCCACGTTTGGACGACATGCTTGGCGGAGGCTTGCTGCCGGGCACGCTGACCGTGGTCGTTGGTGCGACCGGCATCGGCAAGACACAGCTTGGGCTGCAATTCGCTCACGCGGGTCGCGCGCAGGAAGGCGAGCCGGGGCTCGTGCTGGATCTCACGACGCGCGGCGACTCGCAAAATCAGGCCGAGTACGCGCGGCGGTTGTTCGATTGGAACTTCCGAGAGTTCGCTCCTGAAGCGAGCATCGACGCCGAGGATGTCTGGCAGCGCGACCGTGCGCGACACGACTATTTGCACTTATTCCGCCGCAGCGGACGCCGAGTCACTCAGGCCGATCTTTCCGTCGAAGAGTGGCAGGAATGGAACGCGGAACTGGCTCGCAAACTCGATCGCGCGGTGCAATTCTTTTACGGCAACTTCGTGCATGGAGTGCGTCGCTGTGTGCTCGACGGCATCGAGCCGACCGAACGAGACAGCGATAGCTTTCAGTTCCAAGTCATCGACTACATCTATCATCAGATTCTGCGGAAAGAAGACGACTGGGTCGCACGTGATCTGTTTCGCGTTCAATTCCGGTCGCAAGCCGACAACGTCGCTATGCACCGTTACGACCATCGGGAAATCGGATGCACGCTGCTGTACACATCGCACGAAGTCATGCTCGATGATCTTTTGGCTCGACCGTTGGAGAGTGGCGACTCTCTTTCGAATGCCAACACGATCATCCTGATGGGCAAAGTTCGGGATGGGCTGCGAATGCGCCGCGCGTTGCACGTTGCCAAGCATCGCGGCAGCGCGTGCGACGACGCGGTTGTGCCATTTGAAATCGGCGAACAGGGACTCGTTCTGGAAGAGAGTGCTTGAGAACGCCCGTTGAGCGGCCTACTATTCGACCCCGCATGCAACGCGGCCAAGGAGAATCCCATGCCCGCCGGACGAACGATTTTGTTGATCGAAGATGACCGCGAGATCGCTTCGACGCTGCTCAAAGTGTTGGAAAATGCTGGCTACACGGTGCAATGGGGCCAAAACGGTCTCGAAGGCAGGCGGCTGGCAGAGTCGATTTCTCCAGACTTGGTCATCACCGACATGATGATGCCGAAGATGGGCGGTTTTCCGGTGCTCGAATTTCTCAAGGGACTGCCGCATCCGCCGAAGGTCATCATGATCACCGCCAATGAGGGTGGACGTCACAAAGCCTACGCCGAGATGCTCGGAGTCGATGACTACCTCCGCAAACCGTTCGCTATGGAAGTGCTGCTGGAAGCGGTCTCGCGGTCCTTGGCGTCCCTCGAGGTGGCGGAAGAAACGTCCGGCGCGGACAAGCTTCGTCGCGCCATCCGCAAGAAATCGAACTGAGTCAGCCTCGACATTTGTTCGATTCACCAGCAGGACGCGCAAGCGAGTGGTTGTCAGAAAAAGCACTCGCTTGCGCGTCGTGCTGGTGTTGTCGCGGGTCGGGCCAGAGTGCTCGGTCTACAGCAGCGTTTCGAGCAGCATTCGCAGCTTGCGCATTTCCAAAAGTCGGTTGATTTCCGAATCGTAAAGCTCCGGAAAGAGTTCGACGGAGAGGATCCGCTCGAAATTCTCTTTGCGGAGTTGCGCGATCAGCCGCGTGTAGTCCAGTTCGCCGAGACCGACTTGAATCTGAAGTTGAGTGGCGGTGCTGTCGCGCAGGAGAACGTGATAGACCAGCGGCATCAACGAGTCGATTTCTCGCGAAGCGTGTGGACCGCAATGGTAGTAGCTGGGGTCCAGCGTCAAACCGAGACCGCGTACCGATTGGCAAAGCTCGACGGCCGTTCGCGGGTCTTCGGTCAAAGTGCCGGTCTTCGTTTTGATGGAGAGCCGGATCGTTTCCTCATTGGCCAGTCGGATGAAATTGCGGAGGCGGTCAATCTCTTCGTTGAAGGGGGTTCCCAGTGCCGAAGCGGGGACCGTGATTTGGGCGACACGCATCAGTTTCGCCAGCTTGCAGAGGTCATGCAGCATGGCAGCCGGGACATCGTGCTCCAAACAAAACGCGACCGGAATGAGGCGTGTGGCTTCGCGATATTGAGCAAAAAAACCTTCGAGGTTCTTCACAGCGTCACTGGGCCGCAGGTGCTGGCTGTTTTCGTCGAACCACAGTTCAACCTTGTCGAACTCCAAATCCGTGATCAAGTGACATGCTTCCGCGAAACTTTTATCGGAAAAACAGCGAGTCGAAGCGGCGACGAACATACCGGTCAATCCTTTGATCAGTGTCACTCTGACGGTGGCAAGTGGCTGGCAGAGTGCTGTTTGCGGCGAAGTCGGGGACTTGCCGTGGGGCGATCCTGAGCGGGTCGGACTCTATCTGGCCTCGGAATGTGCTGCAAGATCGAGGATTTCCGCGGACTGGGCGGACTTTTCCGGTTGTGAGGAATCCTCGCATTCGGCCGAGCCTGCGGGTCGATAACAAGTGCGAAGGACTGAGTTCCACGACGATTGAAACGCACTCGGTCGTCGAGTCAGTGCATCGTTCAATTTCGCAGGGAGGCGGGGAATCATGAAGTCTCAATGGATGCTGGGTGTTCTGTTCGCTGGAATGTTGGCGATCGTGGGCTGTCAATCAAATCATGCGGTTGTTCGTGGACAGAATCCCCCGCCGGGCGCGAACGGTCCGATGCCCGCCCCGATGTACTACGACGGTTCGGCTGGAGCGGACTCGATGTCGTGCCCGCCAGACTGGGCGAGAAATCCAGCGGACTGTCCTGAGAATTATCACTGGCCGAAGCACCATCACACTTTCGACTATCGCCAACCGAAGAACTTATCGTACCCGCCACAGAACCAGCCGGCCGCGGCCGTCGTCTATCCGTATTACACCTGCAAAGGCCCGTCCGATTTCTTCATGAAATAGTCGCCTGCTGCGACTGACGCCAGAGATGGAAAAAGAGGGTGCTCGTTCATTGAACGTGTGCCCTCTTTCCTTTTTTTGTCGTCGCATTTCTGAAACGATGGACTTCCGAAGTCTCGCTTTGCGATGTTTGGGGTGCATGATGCGAATCGTCCAAGTCAGTTCCGAAGCTGTGCCATTCGCAAAGACTGGTGGCTTAGCGGACGTTGCCGGCGCGCTCAGCAAAGCACTCGCGGAACTTGGCCACGAAGTCACGTTGATCCTGCCGTTGTACTCACGCTTCCTCGCGAAGAGCGGCGTTGCAGTGGAGCCAATCGGAGAAGCCTTTGAGATCCCGTTGGGTGATCGGCAGGTGCGAATCCAACTTCAGCGCGCGCAGATGCCGGGAAGTCCTGTCGATGTCGTGTTTGTCGAACAGTCGAATTTCTTCGACCGCGAAGGCTTGTACCAAGATCCGACGACAAAAGCCGACTACAGCGACAACCCTGAACGGTTCATCGCCTTCAGCCGCGCGGCTTTGGAAGCGGTGGCACGCTTGAAGCTCAAGCCGGATGTCATGCAGGCTCACGACTGGCAGACTGCGTTGATGATCGTGTTATTGGAGACGCAGTTTCGCCAGTGGGTTCCTGACTTGCGACGCACGGCGGCGATCATGACTCTGCACAACATGACGTTTCAGGGGGCGTACTCGTCCAACGTCATGCCGCTCACCGGACTGGGTTGGGAGTTCTACAATTGGAAGCAATTGGAATGTTGGGGCCAAGTGAACTTGCTGAAGGGGGGCATCATTTTCGCCGATCAGCTCTGCACGGTCAGTCCGACGTACTCGCGCGAGATTCAGACCGCCGAGTTCGGTCACGGCTTGGACGGCGTGTTGCGGGATCGCTCGGAGGATTTGACCGGAATCCTGAACGGCATCGACCCACAAGAGTGGAGCCCGTCGAATGACCCGCACTTGCCAGTGCGGTTCGGCATCGAATCGCTGGAGACTGGCAAGTCCACTTGCAAGCGTGCGTTGCAGGATCGTCTACGATTGCCACTTCGAGCCGATGTGCCGCTCTTGGGAATGGTCTCGCGCATGTCATGGCAGAAGGGATTTGATTTGATCGGCGTGTGCGCGAGTCGGCTGCTCGAACGAGACGTGCAGGTTGTCTTCTTGGGAAACGGGCAGCCGGAGTATGAAGATCTGTGTCGGCACTTGGCTGCGGCACATCCCAACAAGGTTCATGCAGTGATTGGTTACGACGAAGCCTTGGCACATTTGATCGAGGCGGGATCGGATGTGTTTTTGATGCCCAGCAAGTTCGAGCCCTGCGGACTCAATCAGATGTATTCGATGGCCTATGGCACTCCACCGATTGTTCGAGCGACCGGCGGGCTCGCCGATTCGGTGGTGGGCGCGACGCCCGAATCGCTGAGCGACGGGACGGCGACCGGATTTTCGTTCGGCGATCACGATCCCGATCAACTTTGGCAGCAACTCGATTGGGCGTTGAAGCTGTTTTCCGACAAGCAGGTTTGGCGACGTCTGCAACGATCGGGGATGTCGCGCGATTGGTCCTGGAATCGCTCCGCCCGCGAGTACGTCGCGCTCTACGAAAAGACGCTGGCACGGCGGGCGGTTTGATGGCAATTGTCGTTCGGAAGCCACCGTTCCCTCGAACCGCGAACGTCGGTTACCCTCCGTCGGGGCGACGAATTGTGAGGCCGATGGAAGGAACCAAACCATGATTGTCGGAGTGCCTCGGGAGATCAAACCGGACGAGTATCGCGTGGCGATGTTGCCGTCGGGGGTTGAAGAGTTAGTACGGAACGGACATCGAGTGCTCATCGAGCGCGGCGCAGGCATGGGCAGCGGAATCACCGACGAGCAGTATTCCGTCAACGGTGCCGAGTTAGTTGATGGTCCGACCGCGATCTTTGGTGCTGCTGAGTTGGTCGTGAAAGTGAAAGAACCACTCGCCGCCGAGTGGCCGTTGTTACGGCCAGGGCAGATTCTCTTCACATATTTTCATTTCGCGGCAGACGAGGAATTGTCTCGCAATGTGTTGGCCACGGGCATTACGGCGGTGGCGTACGAGACGTTGCGCGGACCTCACGGAGATCTGCCCTGTTTGACTCCGATGAGCGAAGTGGCCGGCCGCATGAGCATTCAAGAAGGAGCAAAATATCTCGAACGCCCACAAGAAGGCCGCGGTATTCTGCTGGCTGGAGTACCGGGTGTCGCGCCGGCTCACATTCTGATTCTGGGCGGCGGAGTCGTTGGCAAGAACGCCGCTCAAATTGCGGCGGGATTCCAGGCGGACGTGGTCATCATCGACATCAACATCGACCGACTGCGGTATCTGGAAGACATCATGCCCCCAAACGTCAACACGCTCTTCAGTGATCGGCACAACATCCGCGAAGAGTTGCGGCTGGCAGACCTGGTGATCGGAGCGGTGTTAATCGAAGGTGCTCGCGCGCCCGTGCTTGTCAGCCTTGACGACCTGAAGTTGATGAAACCAGGGGCGGTCATCATCGACGTGGCGGTCGATCAAGGGGGCTGCATTGAAACGACCAAACCCACGACGCACTCGAAGCCAACCTATTTGGTCGATGGTATCGTCCACTACTGCGTCACCAACATGCCGGGAGCTGTCGGCAGGACAAGTTCGTATGCGCTGTGCAACGTCACGTTTCCGTATGTGCTCAAGATTGCGAAGCGTGGCCTCGCCGCTGCGTGCGCCGCGGACAGCGGCTTCGCTCATGCGGTCAACATGCACGGCGGTCGAGTGACGAATCAAGCCGTCGCCGAAACGTTCAACATGCCGTTCGAGGCCTTTTGTCCCTAACCGAGCCGAGAGAGCAATCCCATGCAAACGCGGCGCGAATGGCTCGGCTGTCTGGCGACGTGTGGGCTCGCGTTGGGTCTGACACTCGTGTTCTGGTTGCCGATCTGGGGTGGCGCTGGATTTGTCGGTGGCGACGTCTATTCGTACTTCGTTCCGCAAAAGGTCATCTACTCGGAATCGCTGCACGCAGGCGAGCTGCCGCTGTGGAACGCTCGCGCTGGCTTCGGGTATCCGTTGTTGGCCGAAAGCCAAACGGGAATTCTCTATCCGCCGAATTTGGTGCTGTATCGGATGCTCGATCCGCACACGGCATTTCACGTCAGCTTTTTGCTCCACTATTTCGCGGCATTCGTTTTTGCCAGTGCGGCTGCGCGACGTCTCGGCCTGGGCCTCCTGTCGTCTTGGCTGACCGCGTTGGTTTACGTCTACGGCTGGTTCCCACCTCGGACGTGTGTCGAGTGGGCAATCATCGGCGGCACTTGGTTGCCGGCCGCTCTGTGGTGCGTGGAGAGTTTTCTCTCGACTCGTCAGTGGCGATTCGCGATTGGTTTGAGCGGTTTGCTGGCCGTGCAATTGCTCACTGGACATTTTCAGATCGCTTGGTTCACGCTGTTGCTGCTCGCGGCGTTTGTTCCAGCGCGAATTTGGTGGATGGAAGCATCCGGCCGAGAGCCGACCGCCGAAAGCCGACCACCGTTTTACCGTTTTTGGAAACTCACAGCCGTCGCATACGCCGCGATGCTGTGCGGATTGTGCCTCGCGGCCGTGCAACTCGCGCCGACGTACGAACTCAAACAGCGCAGTCAACGAGCGACGGTCGGCAAAGAACATGAACTCGACTTTGGTGCGATCCCGCCTTGGTACTGGTCACAAGTGTTTCGGCCGAGCCACTGGTACTCGCCGCTGACCGACCGTGAGGCGGCGTTTCGCGAAAGCCCGCCGTTGGGACGTTCGCGGACGAATTCGGCCGAAGCGCATTTGTACTTTGGTCTCGCACCGCTGTTGTTGATGGCGGTCTGTGTTGCTGGTTTGCTGTTTGAACTCTTTGCCAAGCGGTCAGTGGATCGGTTCGCCGTGTTTTGGTTGGCAATCGCGATCGTCAGCGGACTTTATACGAGCGGTTGGCTGCTGCCGCTGACTCGGCACTTGCCGGGTTTCAGCTACTTTCAAGGCCCAGGTCGATACGGCTTGCTGACGACGTGGGCTGTCGCCGTGCTGGCGGGTTCGGTCGCCGACCGTTTTCTGCGCGAAGCGAAAGGCTCGCGGTGGCTGGAGGGGACGTTGATCGTTGGCTCGTTGTGGTCCTTGAGCTCATTTTATTTTCTAGGCGATGACGTCGCCGCGATGATGACAAATTTCGAGCTTCGCAGCGTCGATCTCCGCAACCCACTGTCATTGACGTGGACGAACTCTCGCGGCGATGGAATGCTGATGAGCTTCGTACAACTCTTGTTGCTGGTGGGAGTCGTCGTCGCCGCCAGCATCCTGTTGTGGTGGTTCTCGGAGCGGCCCAAAGAATGCGATGAACGGATTGGCCTGGTGGGGTTGATTCTCCTCACGACGGTCCTTGAGTTCTGGGCAATCAGCCGCTTAGTCACGTTCACGCAGACGGTCGAGTCGCCGCCGCTCAAATCGCTGGAACAGAGTCCGGTGAGACAAGTGTTGCTCGACGCCGAGAAGACGCGGCCGACGTTGCGCTTGTTCGCACCGGGGGCCAATTTGCCGAGCACGCTCGGCGTGTCATGTGCTCCGATTTATTTGACGTTTGGACCGGCCGAGTACGTGGACGAGTCGCTGCGGTTGCCCGCCGTGTCAGGGACGACTGTTGTTCCATCGTCGCACGAGCAACTCGATTGGTTGCGCCGCTGTGGTGTCACGCATGTGTTGTGCTTCGAACCGTCATCACTGGCAAAAGCGATGATCCTGCTGTGGCAAGGAGACGATCCGTTCCTCAATCAGGCGTGGGGCAGGGGGGGGCAGCCGATGTATTTGTACGAACTGAACGATGCTCTCGGCCGGCTACAGCTTCATTCACTCGACGGCGAAGTGCGCGATCCGAAGACTTGGAAGTTGACCGCATTCGAATCGCTGGCGAATTCGGTCGCATGCTCGGTGGAGACGGAGGAGCCAGGCATGTTTGTGCTCGCCGATCTCGACTATCCAGGTTGGTCGGTGACTGTCGATGGCCGACCCGCCGAGTCGATCCGCATCGACGGGCAGTTCCGCGGAGTGCGGCTCGAAGCCGGCTCGCATCGGGTGGTCTGGAGTTATCGGCCGCGTTCGGTGTTGTGGGGTGCGGTGATCAGCGTGGCCACGTTCCTGTTTCTGGCTGTGGTGGCCCATGTTCGGTTCTGGCATCCGGCTCGGCTGAGATAGCTGGAAGAACTCGACACCGCTTGATCCAAATTCGTCGTGCGCCCCCTGCCGTGGGAGATGAAGAATCTCTATTTCTGCCAAATCTCGAAACTGCTAGATAAGCCGAGAAGGCAAGGGAGATCCAACGGAGTAGGAGGTGCTGAAATGAGTTTGACGCGAGTAAAAAACACGTTCGAGCGTTTCGGAACGATGGACCCAATGTACGCAGTTTTGTCGGTCAAAGATTTCAAGCACAACCAGGGAGATCCGAATAAATTCTTTCAACTCGGCCGCGAAGAAATCGACAGAGTGATGGCCTATCTCGAAAGTCTTGGTCAAACGGTTCAGCGCGGCAAAGCCCTGGATTTTGGTTGTGGACTTGGACGCTTGAGCCAAGCACTCGCAGAGCACTTCTCCGAAGTGGAAGGTGTGGACATCGCTGAATCGATGGTCGCAGCCGCTCGCGGCTACAACAAACACGGCCAGCGGGTTCAGTATCGAGTCAACGTCGTTGATCATCTCCAGTGTTTTTCGGATGACACCTTCGACTTCATTTATTCGAACATCACCTTGCAACACATCCCCCCAGAAGCGTCTACGAATTACATTCGCGAATTCACAAGAATCCTTCGCCCCAATGGTGTCGCGATCTTCCAAGTTCCGAGTGGAACTCAGCATGCTCCCGGCTCATTGGGAGCAATGGTGTATCGCGTTTACAGACATCATCTGCGTCCCTTTGTGAAGAGGCTTCGCGGAAAACACCCCGTCGAGATTCATTACGTTCCTCGAAGCGTTGTGTCGGAAATTGTGGATCAAGCTGGCTGCACCATGGTGGATGTCTTGAAACTGAATCGGCATCGCCGCGAAGACAGTTTTCGATACTGCTTTGCCAAGTAGATTCGTGGCTTGAAGTGGAATTGTCCGAAGCGAAAGGGCCGACATGTCGTTCCCAACTCTGAAATGGATTTACCGTGCGTGGCGATACCGCCTCATCAATGAACGGAGCGAAATCGCTTTTGTTCGCAGCCACCTTCGTTCAGGAGATGTGGCTCTCGATATCGGAGCCCACAAGGGGGCCTTCACCTATTGGATGGCCAAGCGAGTTGGCCCCAGCGGTCACGTCTTTTCGTTTGAACCGCAATCCGTTTTGGCTCAACGACTGATGCACCTCATCGAGAGGAAATGTTGGTCGCATGTCACCGTCAACAACCTCGCGCTCTCTTCACAGGCAGGAGTGGCCACTCTTTCGGTACCGGGCGGAAAACCATCGCCGGGGGCCACGTTGGAACCTCGCAAAGTCACGACCGACGAACAGACGACCGTCTCGGTCACGACACTCGACCAATACTTTGCCGAACATCCGGTGTCCTCCATCAAGCTGGTGAAGTGCGACGTGGAGGGACACGAGCTGGAGGTCTTTCGCGGCGGAATGAACCTGTTGAGAAAATACAAACCGCTCTTGCTCTTTGAATGCGAGACGCGACATCGACAGGACGGCCGGCTCGACGAAGTGTTTCGCTACCTGATGGATCTGGGTTATCGCGGCGAATTCTTCCGCCACGGGAAGCTCACCAGCCTCAAGCAGTTTGATCCCGTCATTCACCAGGCAGACCCTGAGGGTGATGCCTACGCTGGGAATTTCGTCTTCACGGCCACTGCGTGAGAGAGCCGCCTCACCATGATCCGTATTCCGTCGGGCCAACGCAGGATATTTTCATGCCTCGATTTTTGATTGTTCGATCGGCGATCGCAGCAGGACGCGGCATTCGCGGTGCGAATCTACTGCGGTTTCTCCGAATCTTTCACGGTCGTCGCGCGGTGGAAATGGTCGAGCCAAAAGATTTGGAGCGTGGACCGATTCGGGAGACCGACTATTTGTTGTTGGGAGTTCCCACGGACCTACGACCAGAGTGTCTGTCGAGAGTGCGGTTTCGCCAGGCGGTGTTGTTCGATTATCGGGAAAGGCCGGGACCTTCCTGGACTCCAGAAACGGAGCCTTGGCTCCGATCACTGACGGACATTTATCTCAAGGCTTGGGTCGAAGACTCGTGGGGTGACGGGCTCCGTTGGGGGATGTTGCCAGTCCGTCGCCATCCGGGACTCACATGGCACTTGAAGGTGCTTCGTGGTTTGTTTCAAGATCGCTATCCGAACCTTTGCGAGCGAGACCACGATGTTTCATTTTTAGGCTATTGTAGTTCGCTGAATCTCGGCTCAGGATCGACGATGCGATACCACCAACGGATCGAGTGGATACAGGAAATCCATCGTTCCGAAAAACGTTTTGCATTTTGGGGAGGACTCCAGGCGTCGAAGGTCGATCAGGCTCGGTTGTCGCAGGAGCACGAAGACCTATCGTCGTTGATGGCAGGGAGTCGGCGAATGTTTTACAGCCGGTTTTTCTACAACTTACTCCAATCGAAAGTCGTACTGACTCCTGCGGGCTATGCGCGTTGGAGTTATCGGCACTACGAGGCGATTTACGCGGGCGCGATGCTGGTTTCTACCGACTTTCGACCGGTACGAATGCTGATCCCATTGCCTCTGGATAACATGCAGCATGTTGCCGATCACGCTCCGGTTGTTCCCGCCATCGAAGCGGCATTGACGCGACTCGCCAACGACCCTGACCTGCCACGACGGAATATCGAGTTCTTGGAAACGTACCTGCAAGACGGCGACTATCACCGGAGCAAACCACGGTTGATGGATGAGTTTTTGTCACAGCTCGATGGGACATCGAGTTGTTCGACGGGCACCCGATTGGAGTCGCGTCGAGCGGCTTGAATGATCTTGTCACGACATTCGTGGGTTGAAGCGTGAAGATTGTCGTTTGGTTGCCCAACTGGATTGGTGATGTCGCGATGGCGACTCCGGCGCTGCGTGCGCTGAGAAATCATTTTGCCGATGCTGAGATTGTGGGAATCCTGCGGCCGTATGTGGCGGATGTTTTGGCAGGGACGAGTCTTCTCGACCGTTGGTGGGTTCATCCTCCGAGGCTATCGCGAGGGGAGTCATGGCGATTGTTGCGAACGTTGCGTCGCGAACGATTCGACGTGGCAGTCGTCCTGCCGAACTCTCTCCGCACCGGACTGTGGGCGTGGGCGTCGGGGGCGAAACGGACGCTCGGATACGCGCGCAATGGCCGCAGCATGCTGTTGACCGATGCAATTCCTGCTCCGTCGCAGAATGTTCCGCACCCTGTGGTGGATGAGATGTTGCAGCTCGTCGCACAGCTTGGCTGCCAAGCGTTGTCGCGACAGTTGGAGCTGGCAACATTGCCGCAGGACGAAGGCCAACTGGCCGCGTTCTGGCGAAAACATCCGGCCGCAAACTCGACGAACTACGTCTGCCTCAACACCGGCGGGGCGTTTGGTGCCGCGAAAGATTGGCCCACGGAATATTTCATCGAGTTGAGCCACCGACTTGCTGGCGAGCGGAATCGCACCGTTTTGGTCATCTGTGGTCCACAAGAGCGATCCACTGCTCAGCGAATCGAGACGGAGGCTGGTCACCCGCGTGTTGTGAGTCTCGCCAACGAACCGTTGAGCATTGGCTTGACCAAAGCCGCGGTGCGGAATGCGAGCCTGTTGGTGACGACGGATTCGGGGCCTCGCCATTTCGCCACGGCCTTCGACGTACCCTGTCTGACCCTGTTCGGGCCGACGCACATCGGATGGAGCGAGACGTTTCATCCACTGGCTGTTCACCTGCAACACCGGTTGGATTGTGGCCCCTGCCAACAACGAGTCTGCCCACTGAAACATCATCGCTGCATGCGCGAGCTGACCGTCGATCACGTCTTCAGCGAGATCATCCGTCGCTGGCCAAGTTGCTCCGCTCAAGTTCCCAAGGTCGCGTGAGGCTCATCGCGGAATGGGTTAGGAACGGGAGCACAATAACTTCCCGAACCCAACGGGAAGATAGCACGACGCGCAAGCGAGTGGTCGTGGTCGAAACCACTCGCTTGCGCGTCGTGCTAACAGGACTTCGGGAAGTTGTTGCGTCCTCGATCCTTTGTGACATGTCGTCATGGAAGAACACACATTGACGATCCGGTCAATTGGCTACATGATCCGATCTCGTTTTGTGCTCGACTTCGCAAGGGATGGCGATGAGTCATGGTCTCGATTCGCTCTGAACAGGATTTCCAAGAATACTCGTTTTCGCAGGAGGGCTTGGTCTGCGGACTGCGCGAGGAGCAGCCGACGGAGCCTCAGTTGATCTCGGCATGGCCGCTGACTTTGGAACGACGCTCTGCGGACTTGGCGATCAGGCAGTCGCTGGTTCGTCGAATGATTTACGATTGCCGGCTTTCGAGGCCGCTTGTCGATCGGCTCTGGAATGACCTCGACTCGTTCGTTCAACGGGGGCGAGTCTTATCGGATCGAGCACGCGCTCAAGTGACGGCAATCCGTCTGGATGACGGGGGAATGCCACATTCCTCGCACCTGCCAACGGGGCCACATGCTCGAAGACTGTCGCAACCTTCGATCGACGAAGGGGTTCTCAAGCGATTCCGTCTCTGCGGTTGGTGGCATACGTTGGGACACATGTTTCTTCCAACGCGTGCGCAGAATTGCTGGGATTATGGACGGGAACTTTTGAAGGTCGGTCTATTCACTCCCCGGCCACTGGCGTTGATCGAAGAGCGTGCCGGTCCGTTGCGATTTTGTTCGTGTGTGCTGACGGAATTTGTTCCAGGAATCAATTTGGATCGTTTTGTCCAACAGACGAAACCTTCGATTCAAGAACTGAGTCGGTTGGCCGAAGACTTTGCGGACATCTGGTTCAAAATGGACCAATTGCGGTTGTCGCATGGCGACTTTCATCCTGGCAATCTGCTCGTCACGCCAGATGGTCGGCTTCAATTGATCGATCTCGACCGCATGAACCAACACTGGTTTCGTCACCGCCATTTGCGGCAGCGCGAGAAGGACTGGAATTACTTTCAAATCCGGGCGCAGCAAGTGCCAGCCCTTTGGACGGCATTCCAAGCAGCTGTTGTGCGCCGTGAATCCCAAGCGGTTTGCAACGGACAAGGAGTGTAATTCATGAACCAAGTCGAAAATGATCGGGTCTGCGAGAAATCGGGCGAAGCAGTGCCGAGTACTCTTTCGTTCGACAAGTTTGATCAACAGGACTCAGTTGCGGTGCGAGTCCTGATGCAATGTCTGCGAGAGATCTCCACTGAAGGTCCAACATTTGCCTTATTGCTGGAGTCCTCACTGGATGAACGTTGCATCAATGACAGAGACATTGACCTTCTGGGGACGACGACTGCTGTTGAATCGCTATTGGCAACCTGCTTCTTCTGGGCACAGTCAGGACGATGCCACTTTCGTGTGAAGCGGAAACGAGAGGGCAATGTCAGCTTGGCTCTCATCTCTCGATGCGGCCAGTTCCGCATTCAGTTCGATCTTTTCACCGACTTGTGGCAACTGGATGGCGGGCGCTGCGGGTTACGTTTTGAGGATGTCGCCCACCTGTTGCCCCCGGGGCAGCCGGGGTTCGTGCGATTGCCTGTGCCTGTTGAGGCCGCCATTTACTTGCATAAGTACGTTGTGAAGAAAA
The DNA here is from genome assembly GCA_005798445.1 of Planctomyces sp. GTDB lineage: Bacteria > Planctomycetota > Planctomycetia > Planctomycetales > Planctomycetaceae > SXKJ01. The sequence goes on along the minus strand of SYJG01000329.1, from coordinate 15,015 downwards.
GGTCGATTGAATCGGACAGGATTCGCCAACGATTGAACGGCTATTCGTTTGCCTGTCGGAAGGCAGGGGCGACGGAGTTCGCCGCCGATCTCGATGCCGTGTTGCAAACCGGGCGTGTCGAGCCTGCGGCGCTGACTCGTGCCATCCAGTTGCTTCGGTCGTACAATGTCGTTCCCTCGCTGACGCACTCTTGGCAATCCCTGCGTCGGCACTGGATCGCTCGCTGGCGACGATGGTGGCTGGGAGTACCTCGCCGTCCGGCAGTGATCTCGTTCATGGGTTGCGATGGCGCAGGAAAGACGTCGCTCTCCGAAAGTCTGGCGAAGAGCTCGAGTCTGCCGATCACCATCAAGCCATTCGTTGGACGAAATCTGTATCGCAAATCGCTGATTTATCGCACATTTGGAAGCTTTGTCCGACGAAGCCTGTCGATCAATCGGGACCGCTTTGACGAGCAGTGTTGTCTTCCGTTGTACCTTCAAGCAGCGGCTCATCTCCGGAGAAAAGTTTATTGGCGTCAGCTTTTGGGTCGCCAGAAGCTGCTCGTGATGGACCGCACATTGGTGGACCTGCTTTACACACTCCGACTTTCGGACGAGGCAAAATTTGGACGCTGGGTTCGCCTTGCGGACTACTTCGGAATCCGGCTACCGACCGTTCACTTCGTCGTGGACTTCGAGCGACTCCACGCTCGCAAAGCGGAATGTTCGGAGATCGCTCACCGCCAATACGACGAGGACATGTTTTGGTTTCATATTCGGCGCGTTCCGACGGATTACACCGTCTTCAGTAATTGCGGGACGTTCGATGACTCCAAGACAGCGCTGACTCACGTCATTCAAGCGAATTGGCCTCGAAGGCGCGTGGCGTAAGTGCCCGCGCATCATTTGTCAGGGACTCTCGAAGATTTCCGTGGGACGCTCCGCCGTGAACACGTTGGCGAACGGCAAACCAACCACAGGAATCCTCAGTTGATGTTTTTTCCCAACTCCACGAGTGGCTTCATCGGCCGCAACACGTTCATTCGGGCTTCACGAGGATTGACATGAAGATTGCCGTTTGCTTCTTCGGTATCACTCGCAATCTCAAACAGAACACGCTGGCTTCCATCGAGCAGAATTTGCTGGCACCTGTGTCACGCATGGATCCTAATTACAAGAGATTTGGACACTTTAACTTCAGCTCTTGTATCACGAATCCTCGAACGGGAGAGGACAATGTTCGTGTTGATCCATGCGAAAGCGTGCTGTTGAATTGCGACGTCATTTCACACACCGATCAATACCTTCTGGACCTACATCTCAAATCTGAGTTCCTGCACCTTCAACAGTTTGGTGATAGCTGGAATGACAATTTCGGTTCGCTCATGAATCTCCTGCGTCAATTTCATTCGTTGAATCAAGTCACCGATCATCTCGATCAATTTGGCCAAACATTTGATGTCGTAATCTTTTCTCGGGCAGACCTTCGGTTTGAGCACCCCGTCGAGATTCCTGTTGTCCGCACCGGAACCATTTACACACCGTGGTTCGGCAAGTACCGAGGGTTAAACGACCGGTTTGCGATTGGCGACTTCAAAACAATGCAGGAATATGGACGAAGAGGTGGGCTTGCGAAGCAGTACTGCGCCGAGACGGGACAGTCGTTGCACTCGGAGAGGTTTTTGCTGTGGTGCATGCGACAGAGAAATGTGCGAAACGTTGACCTGACCACTTCCAACTTTTGCATTGTCCGTGCGAATGGCTCATTTCGGCCGGTTGATACGAGTTTGTCCACAAAATGCAATTATCGATTCAAGCAATTATTGCGACGGTTGAAGTTACACCCATAGGTTCTCAATCGGCTCAGCAAACCTTGAGCAGCGAAGTGCTCGGGGCAGTCTATTGCGCGGACTCGCAAAGAATTCGAGGGGTTGTTGTCGAGTCGAGAACCGAGCCGATCACGGTGGCGTGGCCCAGACCGCTGGATTGAAGCTCGCGAATGACTTCGGCAGAGACATTTTCAGGTACAGCCCCCAACAGGCCGCCTGATGTTTGCGGGTCGAAGAGCCAATCGGGCGGGGAGCCGGAAATGTGAATTCGATTGGCCAGCCGAGCATTGTCAGGATGCAGCGTGCTGAGGATGCCGCGCGCGGCAGCAGCATCAAAGCCGGCCAGGCGCGGAATTGAGTTTGCCTGGAGTTGGGCTGAGACGCGGCTCGCGTCGAGCATTTCGAGCAGGTGCCCGGCGAGGCCGAAGCCGGTGATGTCCGTGCAAGCACGAACTCCAAACTTCGCGAAGACCTCGGCTGCCGAGTTGTTCGCGATCAACATTTGTTCGACCGCTTCGTCGAAGTGCGTCGCTGAGCACTCCCCGCGCATCCAGGCGGCCATGACGGCTCCCGTGCCGATTGGTTTTGTCAGGATCAGCGCATCGCCGGGGACAAGATTGCCCTTGCGAAAGAGTTGATCCTCGTTCGCGTAGCCCGTTACCGAAAAGCCGAGCGATAAGTCGTGTCCCTCGGACGTGTGTCCGCCCGTCAGCACGACTCCGAGTTCTCCGAACGTGCGGGTCGCTCCCGCCAGCAATTCACGCAGGTGAGCCGCTTGAATCGGTCCGCGAGCGTACGGTAGCGTCGCAATCGCCAGTGCTGAAAACGGTCGAGCGTTCATCGCGTACAGATCGCTGACCGAATGCAGCGCAGCGATCCGGCCGAAGAGGTACGGGTCGTCCAGAAATGCTCGGAAGTAATCGACCGTTTGCACCTCGACGAGTTTGTCGGCGGCGATACCGAATGAGTCCGCTCTCACGCGATGCACGGCCGCGTCTTCGCCCGCCAGCGTGCCGAGCAGCACGCGCGGATCGTTCGGGATCTTCAACTCGCAGAGTACCGATGAAAGCACGTCACCGCTGACTTTCGCTCCGCAACCACCGCAACGCATCAGGTGCGGAGCCGTGTTAGCCATTCCAGCACGACGCGCCAGCGAGTGTTTGATGTTCGATGGAAGAGACCCCTCGCTGGCGCTTCCGGCTGGTGTGAGGCCGAAGGATTCAAGCCACGTACGGTCAATGCGCTCTTTCCAGAGGCGCACGAGACGTCCCTTTGTCGCAAATGATCCGTAACTCAGGATCGCTTCGCCGTCCGACGTGTTCATCAGGCAGAGGCAATTCCGTTGCGGATGAAACGGTACCAGCGGCCGCTCGTGCAAAAACTCGCGCACGTTTTCGAACAGGATTCCCCCTTGCCGCACGGCATGGACGCCGTTGCGAGGCAACTGCGGCAAAGGCTGAAATGTCACGCAGTCCCCAGTGCCGAACACCGCCGGATGATTGCGCGATTGCAATGTTTCGTGGACCACCAGGAAGCCGGCTTCATCAACTCCTAGCCCGCTCGCGTGCAAAACCGCTGGCGGTGCGGCTGGAGTCGCCCACAGTACTCCATCGCAGGCGAGTTCTTGACCAGACGACAACTGCAGCCAGCCTGGATTGCCGCTGTTGTGCGCGTCGTAGCCCGACCCCTTGTGGGTCGAGTGATTCTCTGGAGTTTGCGAATCATTCAGGCCACAAGGGCCTGGGCTACAGATCTTGGTTTTCGTGGTCTGGACTTTGCCGCCGATCACGCAAGCCTCCAGTTGGACATCGATGCCCGCGTCTCGCAATCGATCACCCATCAGACGAGCCGCACGATCCGGAAAGCTGGGGAGCAATCGGCGATTCGCTTGCAGCAACGTCAACCGGAAGCCGGTCGATTTCGACAGCCGCCGCCGAATCGCCAGTGCTAACTCGCAACCGCTCGCTCCACCACCGACCACCGCGAGATGGAACGGTCGCGGCGATTGCGTGAGCGATTCTTCCAGCCGCTCCAACTGCCGCGTGAATTGCCCGAGCGGTCGCATCGAGAACGACCATTCGTTGCCCGACCAGCCGGATGGCGCTGCCGGAAGTGAACCCAGTCCCAACGAGAGCACGTCGAACGCCATCGCCGGGCGCTCTGCGAATTCGACCTGCGAGGTTGCCGCATCAACTCTCGTCACTGGTGCCGCGACGAATCTCGCCCCGACAGAACGGCAGAAGCGCACGAGGTCGAGTGTGATTTCGTCCCAGCGGTAATCCCCCGCGATGTGGCCCGGTACCATCGCTGAGTACGGAATCTCGGAGGACTCGGAGACGAGCGTCACCGCGACTCCTGGCCAGGGTGACATCCGCCAGCGTTTCAGGAACACCAGATGTGCGTTCCCCGCGCCGACGAGCACGACATGCTTTTCGATCGGGACCGTACCGTTCATGAAGTCTCCGACCGTTCAATCAAACAGAAGTCGCCATCGATCCGCGAGCTTCATCAGTTCTGCGACGTCTTCCGCCAACAACGTCCGCTGTGCGACACCACGATCGACGGCAGCTCGGTACTGCGTGCGGAAATCCTCGAAGTCGCGATACCGTTCGAGCAACGCGGGCCGCGGGTCGCCGCGCTGCTCTCGTTCCGTCTGCGTTCTCGCAAACGGGATGTAGCCCCCTTGCAGGCCGAGCATTTCTCCCTCGGCCCCGACGCTACGATTGCGCGTGTTCCAACTGGTGTAGGTCGCGACCGGCACCGCCACCGACGGCAACAGCAGTGTGCCGAGTTCGTTGTTGTCCGCTCCACACTTCGGAATGCGGACGACGTAGTTGCCGCGACTGATCGGCGGCTCAATCGTCGAGCGGCGGAAGCGATAAAACTCCGGGCCACGATCGACGTGTTCCGGCTGCTGTATGACCTCCGGATAACGCACGCCAGGGATGCCTTTCCAACCGCTCTCCGATTCACGCCAACCGACCAGCGTCCCGTCCGCAATGCGCGGATGAGCACTTGAGGGCGGCTCCTTGCCGGTGCGAACCCACTCGTCGAGCGCGGTCAGCAACGCTCGCAGCAGCGGCCGATAATCCGCTGGATTCGTGATGAGTTGACCGTTGCCCTGAGCTGCTGCCGCGATACCGCCACCCGCTCCATGCTGCGTCCCTCCGAAGCAGTACACACGAACTTCTGGAGGCAACTTCGCGTCACGCTCGCCGCGAGGGTCGGTGTGGACCAACGAGCCGGCGCGATGCCAGTACTCGCTGCTACTCTGCGTGTGCATGACTTTCGGTACGGTCCCACGAGCTCGATCGCGATGCAGAATGCCGTCCGCGCGACCAGTGAATGGATCGGTTTCGTCTCCGTAGGTGAACGGGAATTGGTCCGCCGGAAACAGATGATTGTCGTGCTGCCCGTTGTGTCGTGTCGGCGAAGCGAACCGATGATTGAAGAAACCGAGCCCTCCGCCGGCGACGTGCGGGATCACTCCGTCGAAGACCTGTTGTCCCGACTCGTCCGCGTTGAAACCGTCGTACAAGAACTGCCGCAGGCAACGTCCCGACTGCGAGACGCCGAAGCCGTAGGCGAGCCAGCGCTCGGCGCGGGTCTCCCGACCCCGCCGCTCGCCCGACTGCAGGTCTCCCGTTTTCGAGTCGCTGCTGCCATCCGAGGGAGACCTGCGGTCGGCCTGGCTGGCTCGGTCAGGAGACTGGCCAGAGCGCGTCGGGCTGGTGTCTGCAAACCGCAGTGGATTCCTCTCAGATGTTTCGTGCTTCAGAAACGACAGCAGATCGCGAATGCCCGCCAGGCCGAGTCCCTGCACAATCGGACCTTGAGCTTCGTAAATAACCTCGTAGATGTAGCCCGGCTGCACTCCGCCAACGATCACGAGATCGATCACCGGCAACTGCCCGCGCTCACCGTTGTCCTCGACCGAGCGTTTCTCGAATCGCCATTGTCCGCGCGGAATGACGACTCGTGCGTCTTTCTCGCGAGCACGCCAAGTCAGCACGGCTTCACGCTCACCCCGTTCGGTCGGTTCGTAGCTGCCTTGATTGGCCCACATCGCCAGTGTGTGCCGTTCGGCGGCGGCTTCGATCACGAACTCGGCCCGCACTGGCCCGATGATCGGCTTACCATTTTCGGTTGCGACCGGAGCGTTCAGCCGCAGGCGTCCGCCTCCCGGCTGTGTCTCGGCGATCCAGCCGCTCCACAAAACGACGAAACCCTTCCGCATCAGGAATTCGTCCGCACCCGTGTTGAACATCCCCAGCGCGAGCTTGTTGCCACGATTGTTGACGTCGTACAGGATCGCACCGTTGGCTTTGCTCAAGTCTTTCGGCGCGAGCAGTTCGACATCGGTCGAAAACTCGACAAGCCCGGCGTCGTTTCGCGGAGCCAACTCCAAGTCGATCACCGTTTGGTTCGCGGCATGTTTCGGATCGACTGCGAAGTACGCCTTGCCTCGTAAGCGCTCGTAGGAGCCGACGCCGTCGAAGACTCGTCCATCGAGATACGGCTCTCGCGTTTTGATTTCGATTCGCGTGACGGCGGCGTTGAGCACACCTGATATGAGGAGAGACAGGAGCAGGCTGGCGAAAAATGGAGGGCGAAAAATGGAACACGGCAAGTTCAGCATCACGATCCGAATCTTCGTCTTCATTTTTCGCCCTCCATTTTCCGCCTGCCTGCCTTACCCCGCTTTGCGCTTCGTCAGTTCGCCGTAGACGTGCTCGATGTTCTCGACGCGGGTCTTCGCGTCCACGCCGGCCCAGTCTTTGTAGAACGGGACTTCGAGTTCCTTCTTGATGTCATCGAGCGATTTGCCTTTGTCGATTGCCATCTGAACCGCCTCACGCAGTTCGACGAACCAGCGCTTCTGAGTCGCCAGCAATTCTTTGCCTGTCTTTTCACCGTGGCCGGGGCAGACGACTTTGATCGGGAGTTCTTGCAGCTTCGTGAGGACACCGATCCAGCTTTCTGTGTTCGAGTCGCCAGCGTAGTTGAAGGCTCCGTTCACGCAGGCGTCGCCGGTGAAAACGATGCCTTGCTTTGGCAGCCAGGCGACGGCGTCACCGGCCGTGTGGGCATGGCCGAGATGCAGCAACTCGACGCGCTGTGTGCCGTCATCGATCACGAGCTTCGTCGGGAAGTACAACGAAGCGGGAGCGTAAGTCAGTCCGCCGTGGCCGAACTCATTGGGATTGTCCTTTTGTGACTTCTCGAAGCCGGCTCGGCCTTTGGTCTCGAACAGGATCTTGCTGTTTTCGGAGGCGACCGGGGAAGCTCCGATGTTGACGAAGATTGGATTTCCATCGGCGTGATCGCCGTGGTAGTGCGTGTCGAAGACGTAGCGAATGGGCTTGTCGGTCGTCTTGCGGATTTCCTTGATGACCGCTTCGGCCTGGGTCGGGAAACTGGCTTCGATGACCAACACGAAGTCTTTGAAGATCACCCATCCCTGATTGCTGCCCAGGAACTTCGGTTCGGTCTCCATCTTGCGGAAGAAGACTCCCGGAGCGATCTCGGAAACCACGGTCTCGGTCACCTTGAACCAACCGGAGGCCCAGCCGGAAAGGCCGATCAAAACGCAGGCCGAAAGAAGCGTCAGCCCGGAACGTCGATGTCGCTGCTGCATGATTTCTCCTTGATGAAAATCGCGTCACAAACGGGACGGACCTTCTAACAAAGTCTCGGCCGAACGTCGAACGCGGCACCGATTCTTGTTTGTCAGCGGTGGAAACGGTTGATTACAGTCTGCAAACCTTTTGTGCCGCAAATCGGGCGGCTCTCGGTTCTCGTGACTTCGTCAACTCGTGAGGGATATTTCATGTCCGGTCATGCCGCTCCTGCCGCTGCTCCACAGGCTCAGCCCAACGTCAAACGCACATTCGGAGCCACGAAGAACCTGGAGGTCGACAAGATCTTCCGAGCGATGGTCAAGCACAAAGGCTCGGACTTACACATGCAGGTCGGCCGGCCGCCGATCTTCCGCATCAAGGGATCGCTAGTGCCGTTGGATATGGAGGTGATCACCAAAGAGAAGATGGAAGCGCTGCTGATGCCGATGATGGACGAGCGGTTGACCACCATCTTCTGGAACGAGGGGGGCTCTGACTTCTCGCATGTGGTGGAAGTGGACGGCGAAAAATGGCGGTTCCGCGTGAATCTGTTCGTGCAGATGGGCATTCCCGGCATGGTCTGCCGCAAAATCGAACGCACGATTCCCAACTTCGAGGGCCTGTTCCTACCGCCGATCATGGAAGCGTTGACCAACTATGACCAAGGCATGGTGCTACTCGCCGGAGTCACCGGTTCCGGCAAGTCCACGACGATTGCTTCGATGTTGGACCTGATCAATCATCGCAAGAACGTCCACATCTTGACGATCGAAGACCCCATCGAATTCGTCTACACGTCAGACAAAGCGCTCATCAACCAGCGCGAGGTCGGCATGGACGTGAAGGACTTCCACATCGCCATGAAACATGCCGTGCGACAAGATCCCGACATCATGCTGGTGGGCGAAATGCGCGATCAGGAATCGTTCGGGACCGCGATCCACGCCGCCGAAACCGGCCACTTGGTCTACGGCACGATCCACGCCTCGAACGCTCCCTCGTGTATCGGTCGTATTCTGGACCTCTTTCCGCAAGACATGCACAAAGCCTTGCGCGGCGCGATGGCATTCAACATGAAAGCCATCGTCGCTCAGAAGCTCATCAAGACCATCGTCGATAAGCCGAGCCGCGTGCCGATCATCGAACTGATGCTCTTCAACGCCGTCGTCCGTAAGCTGGTCTTAGAGGAGCAAGACAGCAAATTGTCAGCCGCCATCCGAATTGGCAAAGAAGACGGCATGCAGTTGTTTAACGACTCATTGAAGCACTTCATCGACAAAGAATTGATCAGTCGTTCCGACGCCTTCGAGATTTCACCCAACATCGAAGAGTTGAAGATGGCCCTGAAAGGCATCGACGTCAAAGGCGCGGGAATGTTGTAGTCCACCGTTCGGCTATCTGCGAGAGTTCGATTTTGAGCAACTCAAAGCTGAAATGCGGCGACTCCCGATTCGCCGCGATGTTGCTGTTTCAGTTCCGAGTCGTCACGGATGGGGTCGCAAATCGACGACGGCTGTGCGAGCGGCGTCTGCTCGTCCTGGAGGCACTCAGTGGCCGTGATGCGCTGAAGAAGGCGAAACGACGAGGACGCAAGTCGGAACATCACTACGCCAACAGCCGTGGCGGACAAGTCTTTTTCGAGTTCGTTGGTGTGCTCGACCTCCTGAATCTTGGTCCGGAATGTGAAGACGGAGAAGTGTGGTATCAGCTTTGTGAGTTGCTCGAACCACGCGAGCGCCAAGACCAATTGATCCCCGCCGAGGAAACTCTTCAGGCAATTGCCGAGGGTTCTCGATATTCCAAGAAAGCGTGACGCCCGTGATTCGACGAGTTTCAGTCATCGGTCTAGGCACAATGGGACACGGGATCGCGCAAACGTTCGCGATGGCGGGCTGTGACGTCACCGGATTTGACGAAGTCCGAGCCGCAGGCGATTCGCTGCACGATCGGATCCGACAGAACCTGCGGGACTTCGTCTCGGCGGAATTGTTTGCCGCCGATCAGATCGACTCGACTCTCCGTCGGATTCGAATCTGTGGAACTCAGGCCGAAGCCGTGCATGACGCGCAGTTCGTGACGGAAGCGATGCGCGAAGATTTGACCGCCAAACAGGAGCTGTTTGAGCGACTCGAACCGCTCGTCGCTGACGACACGATCCTGGCGAGCAACTCCTCGACGTTCCCGATTTCACAATCCGGCGTTCGGCTGAAGCGTCCGGAGCGTGCGGTCGTCACGCATTGGTTCAATCCGCCACACATCGTGCCGACGGTCGAAGTGGTTGGCAGTCCGCTCACAAACGAAGCGACGATTCAGGCGACGCTCGAACTGCTGCGCCGCTCCGGCAAACTGGCGATTCGCATCAATCAAGAGCTGCCAGGATTCCTCGTCAACCGCGTGCAGATCGCTGTGATGCGCGAAGTGTGGGACTTGCTCGATCGTGGTGTCGCGTCCGTCGAGGACATCGACGCGGCGATTCAGGGGAGCATGGGCTTTCGGCTCGCGGCGCTCGGCCCGCTGCGGATTCACGACTTCGGTGGACTCGATGTCCAGACGGCCGTGTATCGCAACCTCACGCCGGAGATCGCCGCTTGCACGACGGTCCCGGCAACCGTGCAACGGATCGTCGATGGCGGAAATCACGGGTTCAAAACGGGACGCGGCTTCTACGATTATCCGCCGGCAGTCGCTGACCAAGTTCGCTCGGATCGGGACCGACGGTATCTTTCGCTGCTCAAAATGTTTCACCAACGGAACTCTGCAAAGGACGAATCATGACGCAGACGACTCGCCGAGACTTTCTACAACTTTCCACCTTGGCCGCCGCCAGCAGTTTGATGCCGGTGTGGAACGGCTCTTCGAGCACGATCGCTCAGGAGGCCAAGTCGCCGAACGAACGGCCGAAGGTCGGCTGTATCGGCAACGGCGGCATGGGGACCGGCGATGCGGGTGCGATCAAGAATTACGGTGACATCGTCGCCCTGTGCGACGTGGACACAAATCGTTCCGGCAACCTCAACGACAAAATGCTCGGCGGCAAGGCGGAGGTCTTCGGTGACTACCGCAAACTACTCGATCGGAAGGACATCGACTGCGTCACGATCAGCACGCCGGACCATTGGCACACGCGGATTGCTCTGGCCGCGCTGCGAGCTGGCAAAGACATCTACTGCCAGAAGCCGCTGACGCTGACGATCAACGAAGGGAAGCTGCTCTGCAAAGTCGTCAAAGAGACCAAGCGAGTCATGCAGGTCGGGACACAGCAACGCAGCGACGATCGCTTCCAAAAGGCGGTGGCGATCGCTCGCGAGGGACGAATCGGAAAAATCCAAAAGGTTCACATCGCCATCGGCGGCGGCGACAAAGGTGGGACATTCAAAAAGACGCAACCGCCCGCCCATCTCAATTGGGACGTGTGGCTCGGCCAGGCTCCGCTGGTGGACTACATCGAGCAGCGTTGTCACAACAATTTCCGTTGGTGGTACGAATACTCCGGCGGCAAGATGACCGACTGGGGTGCTCACCACGTTGACATCGGCCAGTGGGGTATCGGCATGGAAGGTTCCGGACCGGTCAGTGTCGAGGTGCTCGAATGCACGCACCCGGTCCCGTTCGAGAAGGGCCATCCGACGATCGACGACACTTACAACACCGCGACGGCGTTCAAAGTCAAAGCGACCTTCGCCAATGGCGTCGAGATGTTCATTCGCGACAACTGCAACGACCTCGGCTTCGACAACGGAGTGATGTTCGAGGGCGAAACCGGTCGCTTCTTCGTCAATCGCGGCAAACTGACGGGGGCTCCGGTCGAGGATCTCGAAAAGAACCCGCTCTCCGAAGACGTCTTCAAGGCTCTGCGAAAGGGCAAGAACCGCGACAACCACATGGCCAACTTCATTGCCTGTGTGAAGGATCGGGGCGAAACCCAAAGTGACGTCTTCAGCCATCACCGCAACTTGACGACGTGCCACTTGTCGAACATCGCCATGCGGCTCGGCCGCACTCTGAAGTGGAACCCCGAAACCGAGCAAATGGTCGGTGACGACGAAGCCAACGCCTGGCAAGGCCGCGAGCAGCGCAAAGGCTACGAAGTCGTGTAGTGGTGCTTTGAAAATTAGCACGACACGCAAGCGAGTGGCCAATCGGTTGCAATGCTCACCACTCGCGCGTCGTCCTGATACCGCAACGGGCATCAAGCCAGAAGTCCGCTGATGACTTTGCGATGCGCGTCGGCCAAACGGACATCGCGGCCAGCGTAGCGGTAGGTCAGCTTGGTGTGGTCGAAGCCCAGCCGGTGCAGCATCGTGGCGTGCAGGTCGTGCAGGTGGGTTTTGACTTTGACGTCGTCGTCGTCGGTCTCACCGAAACGGATGCCGGGATTCACGCCACCACCACCAAGCCATCGTCGCTCACGCGGCTGGCTAATTCCTGAAGTTGCGGTGTCTGTAGCCCGACCCCTTGTGGGGCGGAGGATTCGATGTTTCCCCAAAACGACCGCCGAATCTGGAATCACCCGACCCACAAGGGGTCGGGCTACAGTTTGCCTAACACGATGAATTAACCAGCCGTGTCGTCGCTCACGCCCCAGCGCCAATTCCGTGAAGCCCACACACGTTGGAGCACTTGAGTGCGGCACCCAATCGTCCGAGAAGGTTTCGAGGGCCTCCATTCGAGTTTTCGATTTGTGACATTCTGACAGGTACAGATCATTGACGAATGCAGTTCCGGACGGCATTGTGTTTCCGAACACGTCCCTGTGAGAGCATTTCTTCGCTCTCAATTCTTGCGAGACCATTCGATGTCCGCCTGAGCTTTTTGCGATGGCACCACTCATCACTTGGAAGGAGTCGTCATGCTGTTTTCGCCTTGGCTCTCGTCGTTCGCGAAACGATCCCTGGCTTGCCTGTCTTCTTTGTCAGGCCCGCCCCCCTACGGCGTCGCTCTCATCGCCGTCGGTGTGACTCATTTGTGAGTGCGGTGGAATCGCTGGAGCCTCGCGCCTTGCTGAGCGCGGCGGATGATTACTTGGCGGCAATCGCGAATCTGCAAGCCTTGGCCGATGCTGCAGCAGCGGACGCACAATCGGAAATTGACGCGGCGATCTCCGAATATCAATCGACGATGGTCGGCGTTAACAGCGACTTCGAGTCGGCGATTGCAGACGCTTCTGCGGACTATCTGTCGGCCGTGGAGGGTGCGAACGCAGTCTTCTCCAGCCTCGTTGATCCCGCCTGGGCGTTTTTCAACTCGACTGTCGAGGATGCGAACAACGATTACGACTCAACGGTCTCGGATGCCTACGGGGATTATCAGGCGGAAGTGGAGACGGCGAACGGCGTGCTCAGTGACGCGGCCAACGCGGCGACTGCCGCCTACGATTTGGCGATGACATCCGTCAATGCGGCGTTCGATGCGGCGATGGACACCGCGAACTCGGACTACCAGGACGCGATGGACGTGGCGGATTCCGCGTTTGAGACGGCGATGGATTCGGCGGAAACGGCGTTGGATGACGCCATCACGGCAGCGGATACCGCGTATGATGCCAACGTGACACGCCTCAAAACGGCATTCGATTCTGCCGTCGACACCGCCAATACGACGTACGATTGGACCATGTCCGGTGCGCAGTCCACCTACGACTCCGCGATGGACACGGCGGATACCGACTACACGGTCGCGATGGACAATGCCGTTGCGGCGTACGACGCGACCATGATTCCTGCGGCGGCGGATTATCAAAGTGCGGCGGATGACGCGCAAGCCGCCTACGACTTGGAGATGGTGTCCGTGGACGCCGCGTTTGACGCCGCCATGATGGATGCGGAAAACGACTTCAATACGACGATGGCTCCCGCCGACGCCCAGTTCGAGTCGGACTTGGAGGACGCGGCGGACGCATTCGACACAACGATGGCTCCGTTCGACGATCAGTACGAGACCGACGTGACCACGGCTCTGTCCGACTATGACTCGGCGGTCACGGATGCGGCGGACCAGTACCGATCGCTGGTTGATCAGGCGTATGCCGACTACACGTCGGAAGTCGATGGGGCGAATAGTGATTTTTTGAATGCGGTCACTCCGGCATGGGCAGCCTACATGGCGGCAACGGCAAATCCGATGGCGGCAATGAATCCGTCCACGCTCGCGACCGCCGCTGCCAAATTCCAATCGGTGCTAGCTCTGGCGACGTCGAATTGGGTTGCGACCGAGTTGGCGGCGTGGAACGTTTTCATTGGCATCGAGCAGTCAGCCTTTGACGACCACATCGACGCCGAGTCGCTCGCCCGCGACGACGCGGAAGCGGCGCTCGATCTCGCGTATTCGAATTGGCATGCGGCGGAAGTCCTCGCGGAAGGGGTTTATCGCGGCGCGGCGGACGCGGCCGTCGCGGCCTGGGACAGCGTGTACGACGGCGCGGCGGCGGCATTTCTCAGCGCCGCGTCAACCGCCGTCTCCGCCTGGGAGACTGGCGAGGCCAATGCCGTGGCCCTCTACGAAGGCATTGAGGGTCCGGCACGAGCGAACTACGAATCCACAGAAGCTTACGCTCAGTCACAGTTTGAAACCGCCGCCGCCGCCGCCGACGACGACTGGCAGACCGCCGAAGGGATCGCATCGGCCGCCTACCAAACGACCAAGACCGAAGCGGACAACGCCTGGGATGCGACGGTCGATTCGGCTCGGAACGAATTTCAATCCGCTCACGCCGCCGCATTGATCGACTGGCAAGAGGACGTTGACCAAGCCCTCGCGGATTACGACACCGCGTTCGAGGAGGCCGAAGCCGATTGGGACGCCGCCGAAACAATCGCGTCCAACGACCACGAAAACGCGCTCAACACGGCCCTCGACAACTGGACCAGCGGCGAAGCGCTGGCACGCGCTCAATACGACTCTGACATGGCCGTCGCTGAAGCCGCCTGGAACACATCGGAAAGTGCCGCCTGGTCAATTTATGACGGAGTCGAAAGCACGGCTCGTGGAGTCCGTGACACGGCCGTTTCAACCGCAACTGACATTTTTGAAAGCGTGCTAACGGCCGCCACGACGATCTGGAACGCCACCGAATCAGCCGCGTGGTCTGCCGAGCAATCCGCTGTGGCATTGGCAACCACGACCTGGACGGGTGCTGAAGCCGTCGCGCACATCACGTTGCAATCTGCGGCTGACACCGCCATACAAACGGCGGAATCCACTTTCGGTGGCCTTGAAACTCAAGCTGATCAAGCGTGGCAGGACTATTTGGCTGCACTGCCAGAAGGCGAGACACCCACAGTCAGCAATACCCCTCTCTCAAACTCGGCCGCTGCGCCACAGATATTGGGCCTGTCGTCTGTCATGTTAACGGCAGTTCTCTCCGCGCCACCTACTTCGCGGCGCAGTCCTCCCACTTGTCTGCCAGGTCAACCGGGATCGATTGCGGCGTTAATACCACTGACACCAGGCGCTCGCTCATCTCAAACGCAACGGTTCTGAACAAAGCAGAAGTAGAGGAAAAGATCGCTGGGACGTTCTCATTGGGTGTGTTTTGGAAAGGCCCTTTGGGAATGGAGTCCCAGCGATGTGTGCGCAGATTAAGTT
>SYJG01000328.1 GCA_005798445.1 Planctomyces sp. | reverse complement strand
GCTCCATCGGTTTCTCACGTTGGTCTATGATTTGGACCGCGGCACGATCGTGTCGGTCTCGAAGGGCCGCGGCCAAAAGGCGTTGACGGCCGTCTTTTCCCGGTTGAAACGGGCCGGCGTGTGCATTCGCGCCGTGGCCACCCAATGTCATCTACTCGACGGGTAGCACCCTCTTCGGTTAGTCCAGCCGGCCCAGTGAGGACTACGGAAAGACCTTTGCCAACTTCGGAGACGTGATGCGTGGCTCGAAACTGTGGCAATACGACTCGCCACCGCACCCGGATTTTCTGCGTCCCAAGTTCAGCGCCAAGTCCGATGCCGCCGGCGAAGTACGCATCGCGAATATACCGGCGCGCGGTAAACTGCGAGCACACGTCTTCCACGACAAGCTCGTCGTTCGCGGCCAATCGCGCCCGCCGTATTGGGCGGAGATGACCGTCGAGCCTAGGCCAGGGTTGACCGAGTCGATGACGATCTCAATGGTGCCAAAACCGGAACTCACACCGGAGATGTTGCTACCGCCGCAGCCTTCACTGCGTGATCGGTTCAAGAAATGGCTGAGGACTAGGCTTCCCTGACTCACCCTGAAAGACAGGATCACCGAATGATGACGATTCGACGTTTTTGTGTTTATTGGCTGCTGCTGAGCTGCACCTCCTCATTGTTCGCCGCTGACTGGCAGCCGAAGAAGTCTCCGGTGATGACGCGGTGGGCGAAGGATGTTTCGCCGGAGAAGGTGCATCCGGAATACCCTCGGCCGCAGATGGTCCGCGAGAAGTGGGTCAATCTGAACGGACTGTGGGATTACGCGATCGTTGGCGATGCGACCGCGAAGCCGGAGAGGTGGGATGGCAAAATTCTCGTGCCGTTTCCGGTCGAGTCGGCGTTGTCGGGGGTGATGCAGCGAGTGCCGGACAACGGCAAGCTGTGGTATCGCCGTTCGTTCGCGACGCCGGAGAGGGTCAGGGTCAATGACGATCGGCTGCTGCTGCACTTCGGAGCCAGCGATTGGGAGACGGTCGTTTGGGTCAACGGCAAGAAAGTCGGCGAGCATCGTGGCGGCTACGACCCGTTCACGTTCGACATCACCGACGCGCTTACCAGCACGAAGCGCGAGCGAGTGGCCACCGACGCCGAGAACGAACTCGTCGTCGCCGTCAGCGATCCGACCGACGGCTCGTTCCAACCGCGCGGCAAACAAGTCCGCAAACCGCACGGCATCTGGTACACCCCCACGACCGGAATCTGGCAAACCGTGTGGCTGGAGCCGGTGCCGAAGACTTATGTCAGAGCAATCAAGGTCGTTCCTGATTTGGACACGAATACGGCTAGTTTCATTTTGGACATCGCCAATCCAAAAGGCGGTTCGCCAGAAAAAGTTGATCTCAAGGTTCACTACAAGACAGGCTATGGAGAATCAACTCAGTGGCTTCGCGGTCGAATTGCGACTGAGCCTTTGGTCATGGATATGAAGTCTTCGTTTAGAAAACCGATTTTGGATCGGCACTTCTGGTGGACACCGAGCGAACCGACGCTGATTGATTTCCAAGTGATCTTGGGAAGCGAGCAGGAGCCGCAAGACAACGTCAAAGGTTATTTCGCGATGCGAAAAATCTCGCTCGGCAAGGACGAACATGGCATCAATCGGATCATGCTCAACAACAAGCCGTTGTTTCAGTACGGGCCGCTGGATCAAGGGTTCTGGCCGGATGGCCTCTACACCGCGCCGACCGACGAAGCCCTGCGCTACGACATCGAGCAAACGAAAAAACTGGGCTTCAACATGATACGCAAGCATGTGAAGGTCGAGCCGGATCGGTGGTACTACCACTGCGACAAGCTGGGGATGCTCGTGTGGCAGGACATGCCCAGCGGCGATCGGAACGCGCCGTGGGATCCGTTCGGCAAGCACGACAACACCGAGCTGACTCGATCAAAAGAATCGTCCGACAACTACAACCGCGAGTGGAAGGGGATCATCGACGCGCTGCGGAATCATCCCAGCATCGTGATGTGGGTGCCGTTCAACGAAGCCTGGGGCCAGGCCAACACCGTCGCGGTGACGAAGTGGACCAAGGAGTACGATCCGACTCGGCTGGTGAACTGCGCGTCGGGCGGGAACGATTTCCCGGTGGGTGACGTGATCGACGTGCATCGCTACCCCGGCCCGTTTGCTCCGAAACCGACCGCCGACCGAGCGGCCGTGCTCGGCGAATTCGGCGGCCTCGGCCTGCCGCTCGAAGGACACACTTGGCAGGGCAAAGACAACTGGGGCTATCGCTCGTTTACGAAGAGCGACGATTTGCAGAAGGCGTATGTCGGCTTGCTCGGGGCGCTGCGGCCGATGATCGCTCAAGGAGTCAGCGCGGCCGTGTACACGCAGACGACTGACGTCGAAATCGAAGTCAACGGCTTGATGACCTACGACCGAGCCGTGCTGAAAATGGACGCCGATGTCCTCGCGAAAGCCGCTCGCAAGCTGTACCTGCCGCCGCCGCGTGTGAAGACGCTCGTGCCGACGTCCGAAGAGGTGGCGCAGCGCTGGCGCATCACCACAGACAAGCCAGCCGACGGCTGGCAGAAGCCGGACTTCGATGATTCCCGCTGGACATCACGTCCCGGCGGCTTCGGGGAACCGAGCACTCCGGGCAGCGTCGTGAAGACTGAATGGAAGACGAACGACATCTGGCTCCGTCGCGAGTTCGATCTGAAAGCCCCAGGGATTACGCTCAATTCGCTCCACGAACTTGCCCTGCGGATTCATCACGACGAGGACACCGAAGTCTTCCTCAACGGTGAATTGATCGCGAAGACAACCGGCTACACGACGCAGTACGTCGAAGTGCCGCTCGACGAGGCGGCTCGCAAGCTGTTGAAGTCCGGCACGAACACGCTCGCCGTTCACTGCAAGCAAACCGGCGGCGGAC
This sequence comes from Planctomyces sp., assembly GCA_005798445.1. GTDB lineage: Bacteria > Planctomycetota > Planctomycetia > Planctomycetales > Planctomycetaceae > SXKJ01. The sequence goes on along the minus strand of SYJG01000328.1, from coordinate 10,058 downwards.
AGTACATCGACGTCGGGTTGGTCGATGTCGAGGAAGCTGTAAAAACGGAATAACGGCGATCGGCCGTCGGCCAACGGCATTCGGCTGGAAGCCGTGAGCCGATGGCCGACAGCCATGTTACCGTTTTCCTCGATCAACCCGCAGCGTCGGCCGCCGCGCACGCGAACTCAAAACGCACCGAGACTTGGCCGCCGACCGAAACCTTCGCGGTCAGAAAGAAGGCATTCGACATCCGTTCGGTCAGTTCAACTTCGATGTCGAGCGTTTCGCCCGGCCGGACCATGCGGCGGAAGCGGACGTCGTTGATGCGCGTGGCGACGGGTACCTTGCCCGGCTCCATCGTTGACGTCTTGGCGATCAAGACGGCTCCGGCCTGCATCGCGGCTTCGAGTTGCAGCACTCCTGGGAAGACCGGGAAGCTCGGATAGTGGCCGGAGAAAACCGGCAAGTCGGGCGACAATGTTTTGCGAGCGTGAATCCGCGTCTCGGTCTGTTCGACGATCTCGTCGAGCCACAGAAACGGATCGCGGTGCGGGATGAGCTGCTGGATGTCGTCGCGAGTCATGGAGTGCTTTCGTGCGAGGAGTGTTGAATCCCGACTCCGCTACGGGAGGGTGCGCCACAAAAGCGACGCCCTTCAAGTGTCCGTGAAACGCGGATAGGATCGCTGGTGTGCCGATGAAACTCAGTATTCTCATAGCCACGCGCGGTCGTTCTTCACAAGGAACTCGATCATGTCGAATTCACCAGGTCGAATAATGGGACGTGCTCCGCGCCGACTTTCGCGGCGCGACGTTCTCAAGTCCGGGGCTGCTCTGGCCGCGGGTTGGTCCCCATTGATTCGGCTTCAAGCTGCGGAGCCTGTCGGCGTCGTGAGCATTGGCCATGCGCCTCAGTTATTTGTCGACTTGGCTCGCGTTGACAAACTCGAGAACGTCAAACGCCACTTTCACTCCGTCCAAAAGAGTCCCGCCAATCCGGTGCTTCGCAAACAGAATCCCTGGGAAACGCTCTATGGCACATGGGGGTCGGTCATCTTCGACAGCGAAGAAAAACTCTTCAAAGCCTGGTACGGCGGAACCGGACGTCCGACTGGACTCACGCGACCTGGCTTCCAACGAACACGATACGTCCTGTGTTATGCCACATCGACCGATGGTGTGGTCTGGAAACGTCCCGAATTGGGACTGCATGAAATCAACGGTTCGAAAAAGAACAACGTGGTTGTGGGGGACGAGCACCACGAAGGGATGGCTCATTGGGAATCCATCGTCAAGGATCCGGCTGACCCGGATCCAAAGCGGCGTTACAAGGCTCTGGGTTGGTCGAGTTACGACTGGGATGGTCCTCTCAGCGGCATTTATTCAATGACCTCTCCGGATGGCCTGCGCTGGACGCACACGCCCGAGCCGTTGTTTCGATTTCATCCGAGACCGGGCACCGCTGATATGGGTCCAGTGGGTGACGCGCAGTCCGTGATGATCGATTCGTTGCGCGGGCGGTATGTGGCTTATTTGAGGACGCTGCCTCATCGCGCGATGAGCGAAAGCAGCGATTTCATCCATTGGACTCCTCCGAAAACTTGCCTCCAAGCGAGTGCGGGTGAAACGTCCAACATGGTCTACAACCATTGTGGTTTCGTCTACGGCGACCAGTACCTTGGCTTCCTGACTTACTTCAATCGCGATCCGGTCAACCCGCTTTGCACCGTCCGAGTCCTTGCTAGCCGTGATGGTGACACTTGGGAGCGTCCGACGGATACGCCGCTGATTGACGTTGGCGAGGTGGGCGAGCCGGACCGATTCCTCAACATGTTGACCGGTGCTCCACCGATCCGTGTTGGCGACCAGTTATTCATTTATTTCCGCTCGCTGGCGAAGCGGCATGGACCGTACGAGGGCTCGGACGACACCGCTTCCGAATTTCCCGGCGGGATCTCGCTGGGAACGATTCGAGTGGATGGTTTTGCCTCGCTCGATGCCAGCTACGACGGAGGGTCGGTAACGACCAAACCCCTGCGATTCCGTGGAGAACAGCTACGGGTCAATGCGAAAGCGGATTTCGGCCAGTTGTTCGCAGAGGTTCTCGATGAGCAGCACAATCCGATTGCTGGATTCACGAAGCAGGATTGTAACGCTGTGGCTGCCGATGGCGTGGATCAACCCGTCACATGGCAAGCGCACGATGACCTCCGTGAACTGAAGGACCGTGTCATCCGTCTCAGATTTTCCCTGAAGAACGTGCGACTGTACTCCTATCGCATTGCGTGACCCGGTGATTCATTTTTAGGAACCTCAAACGCAGCTTTGAACCTCAAGGGGACGAAGGTCACGGACGACGGAGTGCAGGCACTGCAGCAGGCGTTCCCCAGCCCAAAAGTGGAGCGCTGACCCGTATCGTCGCGATGATTACTTCCAGACCGCTTCGAGTTGCACGCGATAGCCGTCGGCTTCGGCTCCGCTGGTCAGTCGCAGAATGCGGACGGCTCGGACGAGTTGCAGCAGCGTCGTCACGTCGGATTGAGCTTGGTCAGACGTCTTGCCGTCCTGCGCGACCGAGCGGGCTTCGAGCAGGCTGCGATTGGCTTCGAGGATTCCGGCTAGCGATTCGCCAGTCAGCTCGAACAGGAAATCGTTGCGAGTCGGCTTGGCGGTTGCCGTCTTTGTGGTCGGATTCGAATACACATCGACCAGGTGCTTGCAAAGATCAATGGACGATGCCATCACGAATTTGTCACCGATGCGAGCCGCTGCTGGCATGAAGTTGAACACGATCGGCAGCCGGTCCCCTTTGGGAGTCTGCCCGTACTTGCCGAATTGGATTTGCACGTTCTTGTAGCTCTCGGACGAGAGCACCCACGGTTGTCGGCCTTGTTGACCAGCTTCGAGATTGGAAATCATCGCGACTGTCTGGAACAGCAAGTTCAATGTCTGCTCGGCTTCGGCTGGCTTGGCCAAATCCCAGACAAGCGCGAAGCCGGGGAGTTGCAGTCCTGGCTTGCCATTCAAATGACTGTAATTCTGCGGCGCGGCGAGGAACGTCAGATTGCTTCCCAACGACGGCAGTATGTCGGTGCCGTAATCTTTGCCCGGTAACAGATTGGCAAGGCCCGCCTCGAACTTGTCGAACTCCGGCAACACTTTCGCGTCCAACAACTCTTCGCGGCGTTTGTACCAGGCGGCGAAGTCGCGATGCAGAATCCAACCGCCAATCAAGCCGGGTACGTTGGGCAGTGATCCAGCATCGGGCTTTCCCTCGGCAGCGAAAAGCGAGGCATACTTTTCTCCAAGCGATTCCGGTTTGCCGGCAATGGAATGGGCGAAGACCAATCGCTGGCTGTCGAGGTCCAACGTCGAACCGAAGAACGGACTCCGATTGGCGAGTTCGTACAGGCCACCCATCAACAGTGAGACACCCGGATTGTCCAGCTTCTCCGGTCCAAGCCGCCCGCCCATCGCGCTGGCGAGGAGTTCCAAATTGACGTAGCTGCGAACGAGATGCTGCGATCCGAGTTGCTTCACCATCGCTGTGTACGGCGTGTCGTCGGCCAGAGATTTCATCCCGTCCGCAGCCGAACCGGCTCGTAGCGTGAGTGTCCGGTTCATCAAGTCGCTGGTGCTGGCCGCGACGATCCAGTCGTCACGCTCGGCGATGAACACCTTGCCGTCGATACTGCGGATCGTCACACGGCCCGGTCCGACTGAATGGCTGATTTGTTCTTCGATTAGCGTCAGCAGTGGAGTCACTCGGTCGCGAATTTTGTTGAGCGACGCGACATCTTTGACCTGCACGGCGATCACGGCATCCGGCTGCTGACGTCCTTCGTGCGGATACAGCGCGACCGAAACTTTGCCACCGAACGCCGTCTTGGCCAACGACCACAAATCCATGCCGAGCTGGTTCTCGATCAACTTTCGACCGGCGTCGGCCTTGCGTCCCTGCGGCGAGGCATAAAACGCCTGCACCTGCGGATTCAACGACAGACTGGCGACCAATGGCGAGTTCTGAAGTTTGTCGATCCAAGAATCCAATCCGGAGATTTCCGCAAAGAAGATCGCTCCGCTGGGCGTGGCCTTTGCGAGATCAGCGTCGGCGGCCGCGGCATTGCTGAGCATTCCCAACGTGACCAGACAGCAAACAATCGCCAGCAATGGGCGGTGACACGAGGAATTGGCGAAGCGAAGCATGGGAGGTCTCCAGTCGTGGGGCAGGTTTTCAACCTGCCAAGATTGACGGGCAGGTTGAAAACCCGCCCCACGTTTGGGCACGGCCACCGTACTGGCGGCTCGGCCGGTTGGTTTCAGAACCTCGCTTTGCGTTGCGAGAGGTCTCCGAGGAGTGCGTTTCCAAAGAGTAATGGATGTTTTGCGCCGGATCACGCCATGGCACACCCGTCAGAGTTCTGGAAACACCGGACTGTTGACCAAGCTTAGATGCCCCATTTTCGTCAGGGAAGCGAATGAAGAATCCTGTTGCAGACGCGGCCAGTCGGTGACAGAGTTGTTGGTCTGAAATCACCACGTCTCACGCCGCCACACGACGGCAAACCATTGCCAAGGCAAGCGAGTTTTTGAACCTGCGTCGCTTGTAACCCGACGCGTGAGCGAGGGCGAATGCTTCGCTAGATATCAAATCCTCACGTTTTGAAGCGATCGCCCTCGCTCACGCTTCGGGTTACAAACCGTGCAACTTCACAAATTGGACTGCTCAGAAACCATCGCCTGATTGCTTGACGAGTTAATGTCACTACGATACAAGCGACTCAAGTCATCAAGTCATCAAGTCATCAAGTCATCAAGTCATCAAGTCATCAAGTCATCAAGTCATCAAGTCATCAAGTCATCAAGTCATCAAGTCATCAAGTCGTCAAGTCATCAAGCGAATGGGCGAGCTATGCGATCGAAACGTGCTTCTCGCAAACAAAGCCTGGGATGCCTCCGAAGAGGCATTTCGCTGCTGGAGATGTTGGTCGTGATTGGTGTTGTCGCGATCTTACTCGCATTGCTGATTCCGGCGGTCCAAGCGTCGCGGGAAGCTTCCCGGCGCGTCACCTGCGGAAGCCATCTCAAGCAATTCGGTTTGGCGATTACAAATTACGAGTCCGACCATCGCGTCTATCCATCACTTGTTCATTTGAGAGTTTGTTTGCTGCCGTACCTCGATCAGTCACACGTGCTGAAGCTGATTGATTTCTCTGCGACGACTGATGCGGAACACAATGGCCGCATTCGGGCATTACTCTTACCAGGCTCGCTTTGTCCCACCGATCCAGCACCGGGGATGACTGCGGGCGTAGCGGCCACCAGTTATGGCAACAATTATGGGACGGGGTTGGGCTTCAATGGATTCTTCGCCCTCGGTCACGGTGAAGACTCAAATCTCACATCGTCCGCAATGATTCGTGATGGCTTGTCCGCAACGATTGCGATGTCAGAGATTCTGCACGGAGACAGAACAGACCATCGGCTGCGCGTCCTGTGGATGACGCCGCTTCCTTTCACGGATTTTGAGGCGTTTTGTCAATTCTGCGAGCAGATTCCTAAGAACCCAACACTTTTTGGGTACGACGGCGGTTCCGGCGAACGCGGCGTGCCGTGGTACAACGGAGCACCTGGAATGGGTGGGTACAACCATGCGTTGCCGCCGAATCGGCCAAGTTGCCTAAATGGTGGTGGGTATTTTGCGGGTCTTCACACAGCGGCCAGCGCTCACGCGGGCGGTGTTCATTCGCTGTTTGGCGATGGTCACGTCCGATTTATCGCTAGTGCGGTCGATCGTCGGGTTTGGCGTGACTTCGGGTCTCGTGGGCCATAAGCAGAAAGAGAGGATTTCTATGTTCCGAAAGTTGTTCGTCATTGTGGTCTCGGCTTTGGTGCTGTGTCCGCAGGTGGATGCGTCCACATTCACTTTCACGTCTCCCGCCGCAGGAGCCACCTGGTCATCCACCGCAATCGTGATGGCCTCAGGCAACACGAATGCCCCCGGCGGAGCCAAAATCAAAGTGAAGTTTGCTTATTACGATGGGGCGTCCGAAGTTCTAGAGAACGACGTTGTTCACACGGTCATCGGCACGGTCGCCGGTCCGAACGGATGGCTTGTTCACATTTCGCCTCCATCGCATTGGAATTTGTGGCCGCCTGGAACCACTTCCGATTATTGGAGGAAGAGCCCAACTCCTGGGACGCCGCCGGTCATGATCAAGGACCATTTCTTTAAGGTCTTCGATTGGCCGCCAGTAGGAAACGATTCTGCCTACCGTAATGATCAAGGTGTCACATAAACCGAGAGAATGACCATCATGCGCTTTTGGTTTTCCCTGCCTCTGGTGATTGTTGTATTCCTCTCCGGGTGTGGTGGTGCCGTTGACACGGGGCCGGCACCCGAGGGAGGGTACAGCACCACGAAAGTGAAATACGAAGATCCATTGGCGCATGTGCCAAAGACCGACATCGAAGTCGGTGAGTATGCCGTGACGGAAGAAGCAGACCCCCTCCGTTTGGAAAAGGTCATCTCCGCTCGAAACACGGAAGTTTTCACATTCCGCGGGCAAATCCGGGGACAACCGAAAATTGTTCGGACCCATCAAGTGCTTGTGGAATGTACTCGTGAATCCGCATCTGGCACGGTCATGACGGGAGGTGGAGGCGGAACTTGTCAGCTCGAAGGCGATCTTGCCGTTTTCGCAATCCATGTGCGCAGCCCGCAGGAATCAGGTCGGCATCGAGTCGCCATTAAGGCTTACCGAGGCTTGCGTGACGACGGAACAATGCTGTCTCAGAAAGAACTCGACTTGATGGCACCGCTGGTGATTGCCGAAGGTGAAATCGATGTTCGGGCTGACGACCAGAAGCCGACGCCAGTAACCGATACGCCATCATCCAAGCGGTAGAGTTGCCAGTTTGTTCCTGGCTTCGATGCGAATCGTTGGCAAATACTGACACTTCGCGCTGATCCCGACAGCTCCCCACCGAGCTTGCCTCGATGGAAGCCATGATTGAGCACTAGAACGCAGACGAATCACCTCCCAGGCCCCCACCGAGGCAAGCTCATTGGTATCTACACAACTCGAAATGGATGGCATTTTCACCATCTCTGCGCTCTTCGCTCCTCTGCGGTAAAAGTGATGGAAACTGCCTTTTTACCGCAGAGGAGCGAAGAGCGCAGAGGTACGACGGACACGTTTTCATGGGGTTCGCGGAATTGTGTAGATACCAATGAGGCAAGCTCGGAGGGGGCGTGGGAAGATAAAAACTACGGTTTTAGTCGCCAATCATCGTTCCACCGACACAAGGTCGGCGGGGACGAATCTCGCAGCCGCTGTCGGCTTCAGCGAGAAGTGTCCAAACACTAAATCTGTTTCAGAACCTCGCCCGGCGTTGTGAGAGATATTCCAGCAGCGCATTTCCAAAGGGCATTGATGTGTCGAGCCGGACGTAATCGGCCCCCATCGACAGGCACTCTTTGCGGTACTTGTCACACAGTTCGTTGACTGCCTCGAGGTAGTCGGCTCGCGTGCCGTCGGCATCGACGAGTTGGTTCTGGCCACTCTCTGGATCGGTCAAGTCCACCATTCCGTCGAATGGGAATGTCGCTTCGGCCTCGTCGAGCACATGAAACAGAATCACGTCATGTCCACCGTGTCGCAGCATTTGCAGGCTGCGAATGACCGGCTCCGGGTCCACAAGCAAGTCCGAGAAGATCATCATCAGTCCGCGATGCCGGACCATCGAGGCGACTTGGCGGAGGTTGGACGCCAGCTCGGTCTGCCCGCCCGGTTTCGATTGAGCCAGCAGCGCGAGAATGTTGCCGAGCTGCGTCCGCTTGCTGTGAGCGGGGAGGCTGTGCCGCAGCTTCTCGTCGAACGTGATGAGTCCAACCGGGTCTTGCTGGTGGATCATCAAATACGCCAGCGCGGCGGCGAGGCAGATCGAGTAGTCCAGCTTCGTCAGCTCTTGCCGGTAGGTGTAGGCCATGCTGGCGGAGAGGTCCATCAGCAGATAGCCGGTGATGTTGGTCTCGGCCTGATACTTTTTGATGTAGTAGCGGTCGGTCTTGGCGTACACGAGCCAGTCAATGTCGTCGGGATTGTCTCCCTGCGAGTAGCGGCGGTGTTCGGAGAACTCGACCGAAAAGCCTTGAAACGGCGACGTGTGCAAGCCCGACAAGAAACCCTCGACGATGAACCGCGCACGCAGGTCGAGCCGCGAAATCGTGCGGATCACTTCGGGCTTCAGATAGTCTTCCGTCTTGGGCATGGGTGAAGGCTATCCGAGCTGCGTCGCGCCGGAAATCCTCAGCCGGCTGCGTTCGGCGTCGCAGCGAGGCTATATTTTGACGAGCTTTTGCGACGACGCAGAATTCGCGTGCAAGGTTCTTGGCCTCGACGAGTACCACTCATGGCTGACGAAACTCCAACCAGCGGCACGTTGTTGATGCGGCTGCGTGAGCTGGATGATCGCGCGGCGTGGAACGAGTTCGTCGAGCGGTACACGCCAAGAATCTACGGCTGGTGCCGGCATCATCGGTTGCAGGAATCGGACGCGGCGGATGTGACTCAGGAGGTGCTTGGAAAGTTGGTGAAAGTAATTCGATCGTTCGAGTACGACCCGCGACGGGGCAGTTTTCGAGGTTGGTTGAAGACTGTCACGAACAATGCCGTGCGCGATTTTGTCTCGGAACTTTCCGCTCCGGGTCGTGGGACCGGCGACTCGCGAATCGGGGCAGCGCTGGGAGCCATCCAAGCCCCGGAGGCGATCAGCGAGCTGACCTCCGCATTGGAATTGGAAGCCGAACACACGTTGCTGCGGGAGGCCGAGGAACGTGTGCGACTGCGCGTGCAGTCGCACACTTGGGAGGCGTATCGACTTTTGTCGGTCGAAGCGTTGCCGGTAGTCGATGTGGCGACTCGCCTGGCGATGCCGGTCGCGGAGGTGTACGTCGCGAAATCGCGAGTCGTGAAATGCCTCCGTGAGGAGGTTCAGCGACTCGGTGGCGTGGATGACTGAGCAATCATGGCGTGTCCAGCGGAGGAGCAACTGCGGCGGTTTCTGGAGGACGAGTTGAGTGGCGATGAGAATTCCGCCCTTGTCTCGCATGTCGCGGTGTGTGCTGAGTGTCAGCGGCAAATGGACCAGATGACGAGCAGCGAGGTACCGTGCGTCTCGGCGTTGACGGCGACCGAACCGGGACTGCGCGAGTTGATCGACCAGCTGCGCGAGCGGCCGATCGAAGCCTGGTCGGCGATGACGGAGCTGACGGTGGAAGGGGGATCGGTGCGGTTCGAAGGGCCGGTTTCGGAGCTAGCTCCACTCGGTTGTTTGGGTGCGTATCAGATCGAGCAAGAACTCGGCGCGGGGACGACGGGGCAAGTTTTTGCCGCGCGCGACAGCCGCTTGGGACGTCGCGTGGCAATCAAGGTGTTGCGTCCACAATGGGCCAGTCACGCAACGGCGCGATCGCGGTTCGAGCGCGAGGCTCGCGCGGTCGCGGTGCTCGAAGATGAACGGATTGTGAAAGTCTTCGAGGTGGGCGAGACGCCCGAAGGTTCGCCGTTCATCGTGATGGAGTTCGTGGACGGCGACTCGCTTGACGTCCGATTGAAGCGAGATCGCATGTTGTCGCCGCGTGAAGCGGCGGCGATCGCTCGACAGATTGCGCTCGGCCTGAGCGCGGCCCATCGCCACGGCATCGTGCATCGCGACGTCAAGCCCTCCAACGTGCTGCTGCGGAGGGGCGAGGAGCGAGGGGCGAGGGACGAGGGCCAAACAGAGACCATTGCAGCCGAGACCTTGTCATCCTCTTTGCCTTCCTCCTCGCCCCTCGCCCCTCGCCACTCACCCCTCATCAAACTGGCGGATTTCGGATTGGCTCGCGTCCCCGAATCGACCGAGTCGCTGACTCAGGAGGGTTTCATCGCGGGGGGCGCTGCGTCATCTCAAATGCAATTTGAGGTTGCAGATTATTTGAGGAAGACTTCGTTGGGGGTTCTGTAGCCGAGGCAGCGGCGCGGGCGGTTATTCAGAAGATTTGCGACGCGTTCTAGCTCGGCCCAGGTGACG